>JAYQGD010000329.1:0-3897 GCA_038140415.1 Rhodospirillaceae bacterium | reverse complement strand
TCGATATTTCCATGCCGCTGGACAACGAGACCGTGGTCGATCCGGATATCATGCGCCCGCAGATCCGCTATGTGAAACACGAAGAAAACGCCGAGGCCATGGCCGGCTTCTTCGAAGGCATGAAGGCGGAGGACCTGCCGGACGGCCAGGGCTGGGCCTGGGAGATCATCACGCTCACCACCCACAACGGCACCCATATGGATGCCCCGTGGCACTATCATTCCCACGACAAAGACGGGAACCCGATGCAGACCATCGACGAGATGCCGCTGGATTGGTTTTTCCGCCCCGGCGTGAAGCTGGATTTTCGCAACAAGCCGGACGGCTATGTGATCGAGCCGGAGGATATCGAAGAAGAGCTGAAGCGCATCGACTATGAGCTGAAACCTCTGGATATCGTGCTGTTCAACACCAAAGCCAGTGAATATTACGGCAAGGACGGTTACCTCACCCACGGTGTGGGCATCGGCAAGGAGGCTACCCTGTATATGACCGTGGATCATGGCATCCGGGTGACCGGCATTGACGCCTGGGGCTGGGACGCGCCGTTCCGGCTGGCCAAGGATCAATACGCCAAGGACCAGGACGCCATGAAGGTCTGGCAGGGCCACTGGGCGGGGATTGAGCAGCCCTATTGCCACATGGAAAAGCTCTTGAACCTGGAGCAACTGCCGCCCCAAGGATTCATGGTGAACTGCTTCCCGTGGAAAATTAAGGGCGCGTCCGGCGGCTATGTCCGCGCGGTGGCGATGTTCGATTAGCCCGAGAGGCTAGCCGCCGATTAATCCTTGCTGAGACCCAGGACGTTCCACTGGGTCTTCTTGTCGGTCGCACCGACCAGCACCCGGCCGCAATCCTCCACGATCTGATCGGCGAGGAAAATGTGCTGGGTGCCTGAATGGATATCCCGGTAGCAGCGCTGCAGGATGGAGTCCCGAAGCGAGACGCCGCGGGACGCCTTATGGGCGAAAGTGGAAATTTCCGACACCACGTCATGGATGTGCCGCATGGCGAGGCGGATGATGGTGATCTGATGGGTGCTGGCGCGCTTGTTGTGGGCGTAAGTCTCGGAGATATCCTCCCATGCCTCATAGATCCAGGCGCGCGCAGCGAGGTACTTGGCCTCGGCCTCGGCGAATTCCTTCAGGAACCCGGCGCCGTCCCGCATTTTGCCGAAAGCGTCGGCCCGGCTGTTGGCGATCCCGATGATTTCATCCAGGACCCGGCGGCCGACGCCTAAGGCCCAGGCCGTATGCCCCCAGGTGGTGTTTACCGGGAGCCCGTCCGCATACATGATCCCGCCCCGGTACTGGGTCGGGTGATCGAACGGATAGCAATACTCCTCGCCGACGAAGAGTTCCTTAGCCTTGGTCGTATAGTCAAAGCTGCCGGTGCCGCGGAGCCCTAAGGTCTTCCAGTTGCCGGTCAGTTTGATCGTGTCTCTGGGATGATGAGCGAGGATGACTTGCGGCCTGCCCTTTTCATCCAAACGCATGGACTTGCCGTCATCGGAGATGAAGCAGCCGGTGTGAATCCATTCGGCATGATGAATGGTGCTGCCGTAGCCCCACTTGCCGTTGATCATGTAGCCGCCCTTCACCGGCCGGGCGAAGCCGCGCGGCACCCCATGCCCGGCCACGAGCGTATCCCGGCCCTTGGGGTAGACTTTGCGAACGCCCTTTTCCGGCATAAAGGGACCGGCGGAGGAGCCCTGCACCCCGTGCACCATCAGGCACCAGCCGGCAGAAGCGTCGGCATAGCTCACCAACTCGGCGATTTCCAAGCCGTCAATGTAGGAAATTTCGGAGCCGCCCAGCGCCTTCGGCACCATCATGGCCGACAGGCCGGTGCGGCGCAGTTCCGCCATCAGTTTATCCGTCATGTGATGACGCTTTTCCGACTCATCTGCTTCCGCTTCCACCAGGGGCAGAAGATCCTTGGCCGACTTCAGAAGCTGGCGATAGGTGGGCGGGCGGCGTTTCGCCTTGGACTTCGTGCGGACTTTAGCCTTGATGGCCGCGCGCTTGGCCATGGGAGCCCCCTACTCTGCCGCCAACAGATGGGGCAAGATCAGAGTGATTGACGGGAAACCGATGATGAAGGCGACCCGGATCGCATCCGACAAGAAGAACGGGATGACGCCCTTGAAGGTCTCGATCATCGGCACGTCCTTGGCCAACGAACTGATGACGAACACATTGAGCCCGACGGGCGGTGTGATCAGACCAACCTCCACCACGATCAGGGAAATAATGCCGAACCACAGCTTCACATCGTCCACGGGCATGCCGAAATCCAACCCGGCGATGATCGGCCAGAAGATCGGCACGGTCAGCAGGATCATGGAGAGCGAGTCCATGACAAAGCCCAGCAGGATATAGAGGATCACCATCAT
Organism: Rhodospirillaceae bacterium; assembly: GCA_038140415.1. Taxonomy (GTDB): domain Bacteria; phylum Pseudomonadota; class Alphaproteobacteria; order Rhodospirillales; family UBA2165; genus JAYPHU01. The sequence goes on along the minus strand of JAYQGD010000329.1, from coordinate 1,502 downwards.
TAAGACGACGACGATCGGCGCCCAGCCGGACTCCGCGAAGTAGTTGGCCATCTGGATCGGCAGTTCGGTGAAGCCCAGGAATGCGTTGAAAATCCCAGCACCCAGAATGATCAGGAAGATCAGGCCGGTGGTCTCCGCCGTGCCGAGGAGGGATTCCTTGATGCCTTGCCAGCGCATGCCGCCACGAGTGATGGCGATCAGGAAGGTGCCGACGCAACCGATGCCGGCGCCTTCGGTCGGCGTGAAGATGCCGGAATAGATGCCGCCCATGACCAGCAGGAAAATCAGCAGCACCGCCCAGATATCAAACAGCGCCTTCCATTTTTCCTTGGTGGAGGCCCGGGGCGCGGCGGGGCCCGATTCCGGGTTGATCCGCACCACGATGGCGATCGTGGCGATATAGCCGAGCGCCGCCAGAATGCCGGGCAGGAAGGCAGCCTGGAACAAGGTGGCGATATTGGCTTCCACCATGATCGCGTAGATGATCAGGATGAGAGATGGCGGAATCAGAATACCGAGCGTGCCGCCGGCCGCCAATGCGCCGGTGGCCAACGAGCCAGAATAGTTAAATCGTTTCAGTTCCGGCAGCGCCGCCTGGCCCATGATGGCCGCGGTCGCCAGGGATGAGCCGCTAATGGCGCCGAAACCCGCGCAACCGCCGACGGCGGCCATGGCGACCCCGCCCCGATAATGGCCGAGCCACGTATGCGCCGCTGTAAACAAGGCCTGACTGAGGCCGGCCTTGGCGGCGAACTGGCCCATCAGGATAAACAATGGCGCCACCGACAGATCAAAGGTCGTGAACCGCCAGTAGACCTCTGTCTTGAGATGGCTCAACAGGGCCGCAGAGCCGGCGATCTGAATATAGCCGACCATACCGACGGCCAGCATGGCCACACCGATCGGAACCCTGATGGCCAGCAAGAACAACAGGACGGCGAATCCGATGATTCCGAGTTCTAAACCGCTCATTAGTCGACAATCCCCCGGACGTTCACTTCTTCGCTGTCGTCATTAAGAGATGGGTCAAAGAACCGGCCCTGCTTGGTCTCTTCGATGGACCGCCACACGGTGTAGGCGGTGACCGCGATCAACAGAAACATGCAGAGCGCGGCATAGGGAAAGGAATACCAGCGGGGGAATTCAGTGGTGGCGAACATTTCATTGTATTTATACATATCATGTCCGCCGAAGATCAGCCGCCAGGTGAGCAGGCACCCCAGGAAGAGATACATGGCGTTCCCCAGGAGATCACAGGCGGTCTACGCCCGGGTCGGGGTCTTGGACATGATAAAATCGACGATGACGTTTGCCCGGATCATCTGGCAGTAGGGCAGGAACGCGAACACGGCCGTGCAGGTTCCCAGTTCGATCATGTCGATGATTCCGGAAATCGACGAAATATTGGTTGCCCGGCCGGTGACATTGACGGTGATGGTGAGCGCCATGATGGCGACCACGAAACCGCCCAACAGGGCAAGCAGTTCCGATAACCGATAGAG
>JAYQGD010000328.1:0-3919 GCA_038140415.1 Rhodospirillaceae bacterium | reverse complement strand
AAATGTATCAGGCGTCCGTGGACGATCCGGAGACGTTCTGGGCCGAACACGGCAAGCGCGTCGATTGGATCAAGCCCTTCACCCAGGTGAAGGACGTGGACTATACCGGCGATGTGCGCATCCGCTGGTTCCATGACGGCACCCTGAATGTCAGCGCCAACTGCCTGGACCGCCATCTCGCCACCAAGGGCGATCAGACGGCGATCATCTGGGAAGGCGACGACCCGAACGATTCCAAGACCATTACGTATAAGGAACTGCACGAGCAGGTCTGCCGGATGGCCAACGCCATGAAGGCGCGGGGCATCAAGAAAGGCGATGTGGTCACGGTCTATATGCCGATGATTCCGGAAGCCGCCGTCGCCATGCTGGCCTGCACTCGAATCGGCGCCATTCACTCCGTGGTGTTCGGCGGGTTTTCGCCGGACAGTCTCGCCGACCGGATTCAGGACTGTAACTCCAACTGCGTGATTACGGCGGATGAAGGCGTGCGCGGCGGCCGGGCGATCCCGCTGAAGGCCAACACCGATGCGGCCGTGGCGAATTGCCCGACGGTGGAGACGGTCTTCGTGGTGAAGCGCACCGGCGGCGACATTAACTGGGATGAGAGCAAAGACGTCTGGTATCACGAGGCGACCGAGGCCGTGGATGCCGACTGCCCGCCGGAGGAAATGGATGCGGAGGACCCGCTGTTTGTTCTCTATACCTCCGGCTCCACCGGTAAGCCCAAGGGCGTGCTGCACACGACGGGCGGTTATATCGTCTACGCCTCCATGACCCATCAGTATGTCTTCGATTATCATGACGGCGACGTTTATTGGTGCGCCGCCGACGTGGGCTGGGTGACCGGGCACTCCTATATTCTCTACGGCCCCCTGGCCAACGGCGCCATTACCACCATGTTTGAAGGCCTGCCCAACTATCCGGACGCATCCCGCATCTGGCAGGTGGTCGATAAGCACAAAATCAACATTCTCTACACCGCGCCGACGGCGATCCGCGCGCTGATGCAGCAGGGCGAGGAGCCGGTGAAGAAAACCAGCCGCAAGACACTGCGTCTGCTGGGCTCGGTCGGTGAGCCGATCAACCCGGAAGCCTGGCTCTGGTACTACAATGTGGTCGGCGAAGGCCGCTGCCCCATCGTGGACACCTGGTGGCAAACGGAAACCGGCGGCATTCTGATCACGCCGCTGGCCGGCGCGACGGCGCTGAAGCCCGGTTCCGCCACCCGGCCGTTCTTCGGCATCCAGCCGGCGATTGTCGATAATGGCGGCAATATTCTGGACGGCGCCTGCGAAGGCATCCTGGTGCTGCTCGATAGCTGGCCCGGTCAGATGCGGACCGTCTATGGCGATCACAAGCGCTTCGTCGACACATATTTCTCCAACTATCCGGGCAAGTACTTCGCCGGAGACGGCTGCCGCCGGGACGAGGACGGCTATTACTGGATCACCGGGCGGGTGGATGACGTGATCAACGTCTCCGGCCACCGCATGGGCACCGCCGAGGTGGAAAGCGCACTGGTCGCCCATGACAAAGTGTCCGAGGCCGCCGTGGTCGGCTTCCCCCACGATATCAAGGGCCAGGGCATCTACGCCTATGTCACCCTGATGGCGGGGACTGAACCCTCCGACGATCTCCGCAAGGAACTGGTGCAATGGGTCCGAAAGGAAATCGGGCCTATCGCCACGCCGGATCACATCCAGTGGGCGCCGGGCCTGCCGAAGACCCGGTCGGGCAAGATCATGCGGCGTATCCTCCGCAAGATCGCCGAGAATGATCCGTCCAACCTGGGCGACACCTCGACCCTGGCGGATCCCAGCGTGGTGGACGATTTGGTCGCCAATCGGGCGGGCGGGTAGAGCCCGTCTGCCGCCTAGGGGCGGCGGAGTATCGCGTCCATGAGTAACCGTACATCCGTCGTTTTTGAAAACGACGGGATCAACACCGTTCACACGGGCTCAACAGCCCGCGGCGAAACCATCGTCCAGGATCGCGCCAACGGCATCGGGATGAGTTCCGGCGAGCTTTTGCTGCTGGCGCTCGGGTCGTGTACGACCGGTTATCTGAAGGACTATCTGAACAGCAAAGAGATCGATATCGGCGCCATCCGGGTCGAGGTCAGTTGCGACTTTGATGAGGCCGCGCGCCGGTATGTGGATTTCGAGGTTCTGGTGCTGTGCGAGAAGGAACTAACCGACCGGCTGAGAACGGCCATGTACAACACCGCCAAGGCCTGCCGCATTCACAACACCCTAAAGGGCGGCCCGGAGATTTCGTTGTAGATCAGGGGCGGGGTCTCTTAAAGCCTTATATAGGCGATCTGCCGCAGATCACCGCAAACAACTCTGCGCAATCTTCAGGCGCGGCATCCCCCCGCCAGGCGACATGCCCGTCCGGCCGGACGATGGCCAACGAGTACTGGTAAAGTTCTCGGGCGTCCGGGTCATTGATGTCGGTCAGGGTGAGGGGCGCCCCGGCGGCTTCGGCAGCCGCCATGATTGGTCCGGCATCGGAATCCGCATCGAAACGGAATAAAGCGAACCCGTCACCGAACAGGTCTAAACTCGATTGTCCATCGCTCAACCAGAAATGGGGGGCCCGATGGCCGGGCCGCGCGGTCGGGACGTAGACTTGTGAATCGTCGGGCGTGGGTTCGGTGCCGTCTTCGACGATGATCGGCGACGCCTCATAGCGATAGCCGAGCTGCATGCCCAGCACCTCCCACTCTTTTTGGGTTTCCCCGCGCACCGCTTCGCCGACCCGGTCCCGGGTCACCTGGCCTTCCGGCGTGTCGTCCAGCAGGTCCGGATTGTCCCCCGCCGACACCAGGCGCTGGAAATTCTTGGCCGCCTCGCCGGTGTTGCGGAAGGCGACCGGCCGGCGCTCAGCCTCGTAGCTCGCCACCAATCCTGCGCCGCCCCAGCCTTCGATTGTGGCCGCCAATTTCCAGGCTAGATTGACCGCATCGCCGACGCCGGTGTTGCCGCCGAACCCGCCCGTCGGGGAAAAGCAATGGGCCGAGTCGCCGGCGAGCCAGACCCGGTCCCTCCCAAAGGAGTCTGCAACCAATTGAAGCCGGGTCCAGGCCATGGTGGAAATGATCTCGTAGTCGATGTCGTCGGCCCCGAAGCCGATCCGCAGCGCCCTATCCGGATCGAAAGCCTCCATGTCCACGGGGTCCTGGTTGCCGGCGATGGACAGCCGCCACAGTTCGCGGCCATCAATGGCGGTGAAGTTACCCCAGGTGCCGTTCGGATGGATCAACATGTACCTTTCCGCCTTGCCCTTGTCGTGGCGGGTCCAAAGCTCAGGGCTGCGGAAGAAAATATTGACCGAGTGGCTGAGCAGCTTGCCGCTCATCTCGATACCGAGCGTTTGCCGGACGAGGCTACCTGCCCCGTCACAGCCCACCAGATAGTCCGCCTCGATCACAATGTCTTCGCCGGTCTCGGTGTGCCGGCATCGGGCGGTGATCCCATCCGGCGCGTGATCAAAACCTTCCAGCCGGGTGAGATATTTAACGCTGACCGACGCATGTCTGTCCGCCGCGCGCCTCAGGATTGGCTCCAGAAAAATTTGGGAGCAGCGTTGATGGCGCTCCGGCGAGCAGTCCAGCGGCGGCAGTTCGGAAAATGTCGGGTAGTCCTGGCGCGCCAGTTCATAGCCGCACAAGCTGGTGACAAAAAGCTGGGTCGCCGGATAATCGGGCGGATAGACGTCGCGGATTTCCTGCGCCACGCCCCAGCGCCGTGCGTATTCCATGCTCCGGGTGCTGACCAGGCCGAGCTTGGGCTGCTCTACGGTGCCGTCGGTTTGTTCGATCAGGATACACTCGATGCCGAGGCGTCCGAGCTCTAGCGCAAGCGCCGCGCCCACCGGCCCCGCTCCGGCGATCAGAACGGGCGTTTTCTGCGGG
>JAYQGD010000327.1:0-3947 GCA_038140415.1 Rhodospirillaceae bacterium | reverse complement strand
GTCGTTGGGGAAGGGGCAGTCCATGACCTTTTGGTCGATGCCCCAACGCCGGCAAAACTCCATGGAGCGGAGATTTACCTCGTTCATTTTGGGCGTGCGGATGACCCCGTCGGTCTGTTCCACCAGCAGGCAGTTGATTCCCCGCCAGCCCAGGTCACCGGCGAGCGCGAGGCCCACCGGCCCGCCGCCGACGATCAGAACATCCGTATCCACGTCGGTCATGGATGCTAGTGCGGTGTATTGTTGGCCAGGAAGCCGGTGACCCGGTCGAGCTGGGCGTCGAAATGCTCAGGCCCTTTCCAGTCCATCAGCCGTTCCGCGCCGGGCAGGATGTCGGCAACCTCGACGCCGATCACCGCCGGGTGGGGCTTGTCGTCGCCGGGCAGCACAATCGCCGGGCGGTCGATGTTGCGGACGAAGTCCCGATCAACGCTGAAAACGAAATCACCGCTCCACATGTTTTCGCCGAAGGCGCGGGCCTTTTCGCGGTCCAGATCGGGCCGGTTGGCGCACAGATCATCCGCCCATTCCACGAACCCATCCGGGAAATAGGTGGGGAAATCTGGATGCACGCCGATAGGATTTTGTACCACCAGCGCATTCACCCGTTCCGGGGCTGTCTTCAAGAGATGCATAAAAAAGCTGGGCCCGATGCAGACGCCCATCACGTGGCAGGTCTCAACGCCTAAGTGATCCATGAGGGCGAGATGGTCCGACGTATAAGTGTGCCAGCCGTGATCGGCTTCAATGGCGCCGGTGGAATCCCCCGCGTTGCGCTGGTCCATGGCGATAACCCGGTATTTGTCGGACAGGAGCGCCGGCCAATTGTGCCAGGACCGGGGCGCGCCACTGGGCGACAATTCGGCTGTCCACATGCTCATCCGGGATTTCATGCCGCCGGGCGCAAACACGACAATCGGATAGCCGCTGCCGAATTCCTGATAGTGAATTTCCGCGTCGTCCAGTTTCAAAACAGGCATGGTGTCCTCCCCGTTATTTCAATTGCCGCCACCAGATCAAGAATTGCACCTGGGTTCAATACGGCGCTTCAATAAAAGTATTCGCCCGCGTCCATCACCAGGCACTGGCCGGTCATGTGATCGCTGTCCGGTGAGGCCAGGAAGACGATCCCGCCGGTGACATCTTCGGCCCGGTAGTGCACCTGCAGGGCGCGAGAGCCCATGATGGCGGCTTCGAATTCCGGTTCGGTGGCGAACTTTTCCTCGTTCAATTGGCTGGTGATCAGGCCGAAGGCGATGGTGTTGACCCGGATGCCGTCCTTGCCCAGCTCCGCTGCCAGGGACCGGGACATGGCCAGCACCGCGCCCTTGGCCGAGGTATAGTGCAGCCGGTGGGTCAGGCCCTTCATCATGGTGATGGAACCTAAGTTGATGATCTTGCCGTAGCCTTGCTTTTGCATCTGCGGCACGGCGGCCTTGGTGCAGAGGAACGGTCCGCGTACATTGACCGCCATCAGCTCGTCCCATTGCTCCACGGTCATCTCGGTCACCGGTATCTGCGGGATGTTGGAGCCCAGGCCGGCGTTGTTCACCAGTATCTCCAGACCGCCGAAGTGATCGACGGTTTTGGCGACCATGTACCGGATTTGTCCTTCGTTGGTGACATCGACCGTGAGCGGCAGCGCCTTGCCGCCGGCCGCAGCAATATCGTCGGCGACCGGGGTGGTGTCTTTTACATCCGCCACGGTGACGTTCGCGCCTTCCGCCGCCAGCGCCTTGGCGAAGGCTGACCCCAGCGCCGCGCGGTCCCCATAGGCCGCGCCGGTGACAATGGCCGTCCGGCCGTCCAGTTTTCCCATGACCCTCTCCCTGATTGTGCGATCCCACTTTGTGGCGATAATACAATCATGAGCATGATCGATAAACTCAAAGCCATTGTTGGCGACAACCACGTCCTGACCGACGATGATGCGCGCGCGGCCTACGAGACCGACTTCACCGGCGTCTACAAAAGCCGGGTGCTCGCCGTGGTCCGGCCCAAGGACACGGCTGAGGTGGCGGCAGTGATGAAGCTTGCCTCCGAGACGAAGACGGTTGTCGTGCCCATGGGCGGCAATACGGGGCTGTCCGGCGGAGCCTATGCCGGGGACGACGGCTCGGCGATCATCCTCAGCACGGAGCGGCTGAATACAATCCGGGAGATCAACACCAGCACCCGGACGGCGGTGGTTGACTCCGGTGTCATTCTGGAAACCCTGCACAATGCGGTCGATGAGCACGACCTGATTTTTCCCCTCACATTTGGCGCACGGGGCAGCTGCCGGATCGGCGGGACGCTGTCCACCAACGCCGGCGGCAGCAACGTGCTGCGCTACGGCAATACCCGCGCTCTGTGTCTGGGGCTGGAGGCGGTGACGCCGGAAGGCGAGGTGCTGGACCTGATGTCGTCCCTGCGAAAGGACAATACGGGCTTTGATCTCCGGGATTTATTGATCGGGTCCGAAGGCACGCTGGCGGTGATCACGGTGGCGGTGCTGAAACTGTTTCCCAAACCGGCGGGCTACGGCACGGCGACCATTGCGGTGCCTGACTTCGACGCTGCGCTGGGTCTGTTGAATGAGCTCAACGATGTCTCCAACGGCAGCGTCGAGGCCTTCGAGTATATGTCGAAAGAGCATTTTCAGCAGATGGCGGTGGCCCGGCCCGATATGAGCGCGGCCATTGAGGACCTTGATCACCTCACCATCATGCTGGAGATCGGCCTGGTCGGCGGCGACGGCCAACAGGCGACTGAGATTCTTGAGACTGTGCTGGGCAAAGCGTTCGAGGACGGACGGGTGCTGGACGCCGCCATCGCCCAGAACGAGGCGCAGCGGCGCAACATGTGGGCCTGCCGGGAAGCGGGGCTGGAGATCGTCCAATCCCGCCCGCCGGTGATCCTGACAGATATCGCGCTGCCGTTGGATAAGATCGGCACGTATCTGGAGATTATGGAGGAACGGCTGCCGGCGGTCGCGCCGGGGGCGATGTCCGTGGTGGTCGGGCACCTGGGCGACGGCAATCTTCATTACACGATCTGGCCGGACCCGGACGGCAAGGGCCTCAATGAAGACCGCCATATCGCCATCAGCGAAGAGGCCGAGGCGGTGGCGCTTGATCTCGGCGGCTCCTTCAGCGCGGAGCACGGGGTCGGCGTCTGTAAGCTGCACGCCATGCGCCGGTTCAAGAACCCGGTGGCGCTGGACGCCATGCGGCGCATCAAGGCGGCCTGGGACCCCAACAATATCCTCAACCCCGGCAAGCTGGTGCCGGAAGACTGAGTTGACGCCCGACAAGGGAGGCTACCCATGGATTACAACATCATCTCTGCCGACGACCATATTGATCTCGGCTATCTGCCCGAGGATTTCTGGTCGAAGAACATGCCTAAGTCCCTGGGCGACCGGGTTCCCCATGTGGAGGAACGGGACGGCGTTTCCCTCTGGGTCTGCGACGGCAAGGTCTGGGGCGGCTGGCGGGGCCGGCACAGCAAGGGCGACGACGCGGCCAAGCCGGTCATCACCGCGTTGGAGCGGGGCGGCCATGCGTTCTCCGGTGAGCGGCGGCCTGCCATCCCTGAATTGCGCATGGAGGATATGGAACGGGACGGGGTCTATGCCCAGGTCATCTACGGGCCGGTTTTCTCCATCAACGCCGATGATCTCGCGCTACGGGACCAATGCTATTCGGCTTACAACGACTCGCTCAAAGAATTTTGCGCGGCCGCGCCGGACCGGCTCTTGGGCGTGCCTATGCTGCCGCCGTCGCCGGAATCGGCGACCAAGGAACTGTACCGCCTGGCCGGGATGGGCGGCTGGCGGCAGGCAAACCTGCAAATCGCCGAGGTCAGCCCGAAAATTCACGACCGGGTGTGGGAACCGTTCTGGACGGCGGTGGAGGAAACCGGACTGATCCTGTCCTTCCATGTGGCCGTGTTCAGCGTGCCCA
>JAYQGD010000326.1:0-3949 GCA_038140415.1 Rhodospirillaceae bacterium | reverse complement strand
CAGCACGGTGGCGGACGGAATGGCGGGCGCGGGCGTATCGGTCATGAGAGGCATCCAAATTTCCTAAATTTGGGCGCATTAAGCAAAAATTCCCGCGATATGCAAAGAAGATCGGGGATTTTCGAGTGAATTGCCGAATTCTAATCCCGTTTTCTTTATAATTTGCTTTTTATGCAATCATATGTAGTAATTTTAACGTGATGACTAAATTTTTGATCAAATTTAGTGACGTTGTGTTGATTGTATTCTTGCACCGAGAGGTCGCGGCACAAAATCAGCAAAGCGTGATGGCCCCCCCCCCATGTCAAGGGGAATGGATTGGCCTTGCCTCCTTGGAACACGCCCAATGCGGCCTCCGTACGATTGAAATTGTAGCGGACGTCGACGAAGACCGGCTGGTGGTGAAAACCCGGGACCTCTCCGGCCCCAGAACCCTCTCCGGTAAAATAGAGAATGATTTTTCGGTTTCATTGTGGAGCCCGGCGAACTCGTGGCGGGATATCGGAAATTATGGCGTTAGCGGCCGAGACGCCACCGCCAACTTCCGTGGGACCTTCCATGGTGACGTTTTCGAAGGGGGGGTTCACAAGCGACGGCAACCGCTCCAGTGGATTTTACCCCTGTCTGGGAGAAGTCTATCTGGTGAGCCGACGCTTTGCCGACCAGCATCTGCTCTTCTTGGATGAGCTGGCCAAAATAGCGGCGACCCCAGACCCGGAGGTCCGGCGGCAATCCCTGACACGGCATTGGAGCGCGTTCGTGGGTCAGGAGACCAAGCGGCTTGCCTCCCTTGAAAGCGAGCGGCGCGCGGCTGTCCGCCGGGAAAAAGAACGGATCGAACAGGAGCGTGTTGCCCGGATCGAGGCGGAGAAAGCCCGTGCTGAGCAGGAACGGCAGGAGGCCGAGCGCCGGGAAGCCGCTAGATTAGAGGCCGCCAGTTTGGAGGCTGCCAGATTGGAGGCTGAAAGGCTGGAAGCAGAGCGTTTGGCCAAATTGGAGGCGGAACGGCTGGAGCAAGAGCGCCTCCAAAAAGAACGCCTGGAAGAAGAGCAGCTGGCTAAAGCCGCTGCGGAAAAAGAGAAACAAAGGCTCGCCGCTGAAAAGCGCCGGCAAGAGCTGGCCAAACAGGAACGGGCGCGAAAAGAGGCTGCGAAAAAAGCACAAACAGCCGGTCTGCCCATCGTTCAGGAACTGGATCTGCTGGGCAAGCTTTTGAAATCCGGCCACCTGAGCCAGCCGGAATATGACCGGCGGAAGCAAGCTGTCCTGGATCGGCGGTTCGGCGAGGTGGTCACCGCCGCCGGCGCCACGGGCGACGCCATGCCCTTTGCAGAGGGGGTGACCTTCGGCGACTACCACGCGCTGATCATCGGCATCAACGATTACCGCCATATCCGCAAACTGCGCACCGCCGAGAACGACGCCCGCCAGATCGCCGGCGTGCTCTCCAAACAATACGGGTTCAAGACGACGCTGATGCTAAACCCGACGCGCGCGCAGATCATCGACCGGCTGGATCTCCTGCGCGAACAGCTCAAGTTCAAAGACAATCTGGTCATCTACTATGCCGGCCACGGCTGGCTCGATCAGGTCACCGACGAGGGCTATTGGATGCCGGTGGACGCGAAGCCCAACCGGCGGTCCAACTGGATTTCCAACGCGGTGGTGACCAATTCACTGCGCGCCATCAAGGCCAAGCACGTGATGCTGCTGGCCGACAGTTGCTTCGCCGGGCGGCTGACCCGGGGCATCGGCGTGCATCTGGGCGTCGCCGACTATTATCAGAAGATGACCCGCAAGAAGGCCCGGGTGGTGATCACCTCGGGCGGGCTGGAACCGGTGGATGACGGACGGGGCGGTCACTCCCCCTTCGCCGCGGCGCTTCTCAGGACCCTCCGCACCAATCAGGGCATCCTGGACGGCACCCGGCTCTTCGATGCGATCCGCCGCTCGGTGATGACCGCCGCCGAACAGACCCCGGAATACTCCGACGTCCGCAAAGCCGGCCACGACGGTGGCGATTTTATTTTCGTGAAGCGGAACTAGCCCCTACCCCTCCAGCTTGGTTTTGTATTCCTGGCCGAGCCGGCGGTAGCCTTCCGCGCCGCTGGTGAGATTTTCCCGCTCCTCCGGGCTGAGTTCGCGGAAGAACTTGGCCGGACTCCCGGCCCAGAGCTCGCCGGCCTTCACCACCTTGCCAGGTGTGACCATGGCCCCCGCGGCGACCATCGCGCCGGTTTCGACCACCGCATTGTCCAGCACGGTCGCGCCCATGCCGATGAAGCTGCCGCTTTCCAGGGTGCAGCCGTGGATGATGGTAGAGTGGCCGACCAGCACATCATCGCCGATCACCGTCGCCGCATCCCCACCGGTCACATGGACGATGCTGCCGTCCTGAATATTGGTGCGCGCGCCGATGGTGATGGGCTCCACATCGCCCCGGATCACGACATTGAACCAAATACTGGATTGGGAACCGATCTTGGTCCGGCCGATCACCGTGGCGTTGGGCGCGATGAAGGCGTCATCGGCGATTTCCGGCACGAAGTCCTGATAGGGAAGAATGAGTCCGCTCATATTGCTTTGTTCCTAAAGTTTCAGCGCCGGGGTTTCGCCGCTGCATCGTTGGGTTATTGGTTCATAGCGCATTTGGCCAAGGCATTGAAATATTTGAATCGTTGACATCGTGCATGGGATGGCCTATTCCGCCCGCAACTGTGAAGATATGAAATCCAGAGTTCACATACATTTTCAACCCGGACATCTTACATGAGCTTTGCCGACCTCGATCTCAGCGATGAGGTCCTAAAAGCTGTTTCCGACGCAGGCTACAGCGAACCGACCCCCATTCAAGCCGCCGCCATCCCCAACGTCCTCATGGGCCGGGATATTCTCGGTTGCGCGCAGACCGGCACCGGCAAGACCGCGTCCTTTACCCTGCCGATGATCGATATCCTGGCGAGCGGCCGGGCGCGGGCCCGCATGCCCCGTACCTTGATCCTGGAGCCGACCCGGGAACTGGCGGCGCAGGTCGCGGAAAACTTCGATATCTACGGCAAGTACAATAAATTGACCAAGGCGCTGATCATCGGCGGCACCTCCATGGACGAGCAGTCCAAGCTGCTCGACCGGGGCGTCGATGTGCTGATCGCGACGCCGGGCCGGCTGCTGGACATCTTTGACCGGGGCGGACTGCTGCTGACCGACGTCAAAATCCTGGTGATCGACGAGGCGGACCGGATGCTCGACATGGGCTTTATCCCGGACGTCGAGAAGATCGTCTCGCTGTTGAACAAAATCCGCCAGACCTTGTTCTTCTCGGCCACCATGCCGCCGGAGATCAAACGGCTCGCCGATGCATTCCTGATGAACCCGAAGGAAATCACCGTCGCGCCGCCGTCCACGCCCGGTGAAAACATTACCCAGGGCCTGGTGATGATCCGCCACATGCCCAAACGGGATATCGGCGGGATGCAGAAGAAAAAACGCGCCGCACTTCGGGAGTTGATCGCCAAGGAAGACGTGACCAACGCGCTGGTCTTCTGCAACCGCAAGAAGGACGTGGATATCGTCCACAAGTCCTGCCAGAAGCACGGCTTGAATTCAGCCACCCTGCACGGCGATATGTCTCAGCCGGCCCGCATGGAAACCATGGATCGCTTTAAGGCCCGGGAGATCGACATCCTGGTCTGCAGTGACGTGGCGGCCCGCGGCCTGGATATTGATGACCTCAGCCATGTGTTTAACTTCGATGTGCCGACCCATGCCGAAGACTATGTCCACCGGATTGGCCGCACCGGCCGGGCGGGCAAGAAAGGCCGGGCGTTCACCCTGGCCTGGCAGGAAGAACAAAAATACCTCGACTCGATTGAGAAGCTCATGGGCAGCAAGATCGAGCCGGTGAAGCTGGACCGTCTCGGCTCGGACGCCGAGGACACGTCGGGCAATG
>JAYQGD010000325.1:0-3950 GCA_038140415.1 Rhodospirillaceae bacterium | reverse complement strand
GGTTATCCAGCTCCCCATGGTCCATGGCGACGCCGAAGACAATCAGCCAGGGGTGATCCAGTTCGTAGCCTTCATAGATATACATCGGGTCCATGGGCGTGACGCCGACCAGGTCGGCCTCGTGGCCGAGGGCGAAGTCCTTCATCGCCGCGGTCCAGTCCACGGCGGACTTTTCCACCTTGGCCGGGGCCTTCTCCACTTCCTTGGGCCCGCGCGGCGCATCATGGGAATAATGCTCGATGATCTCCGGGGAGCGCCGCTGAATGGCGATCACTTCATATTGCAGCTCGCCGAATTCGTGCCGGTCCGCCGGATGCCAGAAAAATGGCGATGGCCGGCGGAGTTTATCCTCGCCCAACCCGTTTACCGTGTTGCCCGAGATATGCTTGGGCAGCAGGGCGGCAAAGTCGTCGTATTTTTCCGGCAGCGGTTTGTCGCCCATGATCAGCTCCGTTCGTCCACGAACCGGGGGGCCTTGATGCTGGCCTCGAACGCTTTGGCGAGCGTCCCCAATTCCTGCACGTCGATAATGGCGGAGACCTCGAACACCCGTTTGATCTCGTCGCCCATGGCGGTGGCAACCGCATCCGTATCCGCGCCCCGTTTGATCTCGATCTTCACTCGGATGTTCTCCAGATCGTCGTCGCCGGTTTCCAGGATCGCCTGGAAGTCGTTGATATCGGGATTGCGGAACATGAAATCCTCAAACTCCGCATGGTTCAGGTTCACGCCCCGAATTTTAAAGAAGCCGGTGGTCCGCGCCGCGTGCTGGATCATCGGGAACAGCTCGGCGATCCTGCCGGAGCTTTTGCCCTTTTCGATCAGCCGGACGATATCGCCCGAGTTCCAGCGCAGAAACGGCGTGGCGTTGTTGGTAAACAGCGGCGTGACGCAGAAGGTGCCGGTTTCGCCTTCGGGCAGGATCTGGCCGGTCTCTTCGTCCACCACTTCGCAGTAATACATGTCGGACCAGATATGGATGCCGTCATGGGCGTCGCCTTCGCAGCCCATCAGGCCGGCCTCGCTCATGCCGAACACGTCATAGACTTTCGCGCCCCAGCGCCGGGCGAGTTTCTCCCGCTTGGCGTCGGAGAGGGTTTCCGCTGAGCAAATGACGATCTTGACCCAGCTTTCCGACAGATCAATCCCCTTGGTGTCGGCTACGTTCACCAGATGCAGCGCAAAGCTGGACATGGAGATCAGCACGGTCGGTTTCAGCGCCAGGATCAGATCGACCTGGGCTTCGGAGGGCACGGCATTGCCGGCGCCGACCCAGTTCATGCCCACATGCTGTTGATGGGCGCTCCGGGCCCAGATTTGCCCGGCCGGGTGAATGCCCAGCGGAAACGAAATGTGGCAGAGATCGCCGGCTTTGATGTTGATGAACGGGTAGGTGCGGGCCCAGCTTTCCAAACCGTAGTTCACATCTTCGAAGGTGCGGGGATAGAACACCGGCTTACCCGTCGTGCCGCCGGATCGCCAATATTCGGCAATATCGGTTCTGGAGGCGACGTTGAAGTTCGCCATGAACTCTTCGTGGTTGAATTCCCGGAGCACATCCTTGGTGACAATGGGGATTTGGCTCCAGACCTCGGGCTCATCCAGCCGGTTTTCGTCGATATGGTCGAGCTTTCCTTTGTACCACCGGGCCGATTTGGCGCGTTCAAAGGCGATCTTCTTGCGTTCGGACTGCACCTGCCGGATTTCGGCGCGGTTTTCGGGGATGGTAAGCAGCGGGGCCATTCATTCCTCCTCAAGTGCTCGTTTGAGCCGGCCGTTCGTGTTGGCCTTATGGACGCTACTTTAATACCTTACACGGGAAGATAAACCGAATTAGCGGCAACGGGGATTTCGGGCATGCGGATCGTCATTATCGGCGGCGGCGCGGCGGGTTTGTATTTCGCCATCCTGATGAAGAAGGCGTGGCCCGGTCACGCCGTCTCGGTCTATGAGCGCAACCGCCACGACGACACGTTCGGTTTCGGCGTCGTGTTCTCCGACGAGACGCTCGGCAACTTCCTCTCCTACGATCCCGAGTCCTATGACCGGATCACCAGCGCTTTCGCCTACTGGGACGAGATCGACTTTGTCTTCAAGGACGAGACCATTCGTACGGGTGGGCACGGCTTTTGCGGCTGCGGCCGGCGGGAGCTGCTGCTGATCCTGCAGGAGCGCTGCCGGGAGCTGGGCGTTGATCTCAACTTCGAGGCGGAGATTGATGATCTTTCACAATTCGCCGATGCCGATCTGATCGTCGGCGCCGACGGCATCAATAGCTTCGTCCGGGAAGCCCACGCCGAGGCCTTCCGGCCCGACATCGAATGGCGGCACAACAAGTTCGTCTGGCTGGGCAGCACCAAACCCCACGAGGCGTTCACCTTCGACTTCGCCGAGAACGAACACGGCATCTGGGTCCTCGGTGCGTATCAATATAATGATGAGCTTTCCACCTGGATCATCGAAGCGCCGGAGCCCACCTGGGAAAAGGCCAGGGCGGAGGTGGAAACTCTCAGCGAAGATGAGTTGCTGGCGTATATGGAAGCGTTGTGGGCGGACAAGCTGGACGGTCATAAGCTGGTTCCCAACAAATCGATCTGGCGCACCTTCCCGACCATCCGCTGCGCGAATTGGCACACGGACAATATTGTGTTGATCGGCGACGCGCTGCACACGGCGCACTATTCCATCGGATCGGGCACCAAGCTGGCTATGGAAGACGCCATAGCGCTCTATGAAGCGTTTAAGGAGAGCGACACGGTGGCGGATGGGCTGCCGGCGTTCGAGGCGGCGCGACGGACCGAGGTGGAGATCACCCAGCACGCCGCGGACGTCAGCGTGGTCTGGACCGAGAACGCGGCGCGGTATCGGGAGATGGAACCGATCCAGGCGTGTTACTCCATGCTCACCCGGTCCAAACAGATCACCCACGAGAACCTGCGCCTCCGGGATGCCGGCTTTATCGAGCAGGTGGAGACTTGGTTTGGCGAGACTGTAAAGGGTAGGGGGCTGACCCCGCCCGCCGGCGCGCCGCCGATGTTCGCGCCGTTGCAACTGCGGGAGCTTGTCCTGCCCAACCGGGTCGCCGTCGCGCCGATGGACATGTACATGGCGGAAGACGGCGTCGCCGGCGATTTCCATTTCGTGCATCTGGGCAGCCTCGCCATGGGGGGCGCCGGCCTGGTGTTCTCGGAAATGGCCTGCGTCTCCGAAGAGGGCCGGATCACGCCCGGCTGTTCGGGACTGTACGCACCGGCGCACGTGGACGCATGGCGGTGGATCATTGACTATGTTCACGCCCAATCCGCGTCCAAGTTCTGTCTGCAGATCGGCCATGCCGGGCGCAAGGGCTCCACCCGGCTGGCGTGGGAGGGGATGGATAAGCCGCTGGAGACGGGTAACTGGCCGCTGATCGCGCCATCAGCCATCCCGTTCTATGACTTCAGCGACACGCCCCGGGAAATGACCGAGGCGGATATGGATCAGGTCTACGCCGATTTCGTGAGCGCGGCCGAGATGGCTGAAGCCGCCGGCGCCGATATGATCGAGTTGCATATCGCGCACGGGTATCTGCTGTCCAGCTTCATCACGCCGGTGAGCAACCGTCGGACCGATGACTACGGGGGCTCGCTGGAGAACCGGCTGCGCTTTCCGCTTCGGGTGTTTGATGCGGTGCGCGCCGTCTGGCCGGATAAAAAGCCGATGTCGGTTCGTATCTCCGCCAATGACTGGGTCGGCGAGGCAGGTATGACCCCGGACGAGGCGGTGGAGATTGCGCGGGCGTTCAAGGATCATGGCGTGGACATCATGAATGTCTCCGCCGGGCAGACGACGCCAGATGCCAAACCCGTCTATGGCCGAATGTTCCAAACCTGGTTTTCCGAACAGGTGCGCCTGGAAGCCGGTATCCCGACCATGGCCGCCGGCAACATCACCACCTGGGATCAGGTGAA
>JAYQGD010000324.1:0-3951 GCA_038140415.1 Rhodospirillaceae bacterium | reverse complement strand
AGGCGCAAAGCCATAGGAGTTATCACGTCATGGTCATTCGAGTTTTAAGTGCCGGGGCGCCGGCCAACGGCGTGCCGCTTTGCGCGGAAGCTTATGAGGTAAAAACCGGTACGGCCGTTGAAGCTGACTACGCCACCGCCCCGGTGATCCGGGAAAGACTGGCCGCCGGCGATGCCAATGCCGAGGTCCTGATCGCGCCGACCAACGCCATGGAAGATTTCCAGTCACAGGGGCTGGTGGTGAACGGCACAATCGCCGACATCGGCTCAGTACGGTCCGGCGTCGTGATTAAAGAAAGTGCGGAAGCGCCGGATATCTCCACCGAAGACTCCTTGAAAGCCGCCATCCTGGCCGCCGACTCGCTCGCCTACAACACGGCCTCCAGCGGCCAGTACATCGCGACCATGATAAAAAAACTGGGCGTTGCGGCGGAAGTCGCCGATAAAACCGTCCGGCCCAATTCAGCGGAAGAGTTGATGGATCACCTCGCCAACTCCCCGTTCGAGACCGAGATCGGCTTTGGTCAACAGACCGCCATCCGCCGGTTGATGGACGCGGGCGTGAAGGTGAAGCTGGTCGGCCCCCTGCCGGAAAGCCTGGATCGCTACACGTCCTACCAAGTGGCGGTGCTGGCCGACGGCGATAATGACGACGCGCGGTCCCTCGCCGCGTTCATGAGTTCCGAAAAGGGCTTGGCGCTGTTCCGCAGTGTCGGGGTGGCTTAGGCCTACTCGCTCGTCGATTCCTCGGCGTCAGCCGCCGCCTTCGATCTTCGCTTCTCCAGGATCATCGGCACGACAAGGGACAAGACCAGGCACACCCACAGGATATTGCCCAGGGTCGAGGAGAAGATGACGAAGATATCCCCTTGTGACATTTTCATCGCGCGGAGGAAGAACGTCTCCAGCAACGGCCCGAGGATTACGCCGATCAGGATGGCCGCAACGTGATAGCCGGTCTTGCGCGCCACATAGCCGATCACACCGAACACCAGCGCGAGGCTCATATCGAACACATAGGCGCGGGGCACGAAAGAGCCCACCAGAGTAAACGAAATAATGATCGGCGCCATATAAGTCGTTGAAACGACAGTAATATTCGACATGTAGCGGGCCATCGGCAACACCGTCAGGATCATCAGCACGTAGGTGATCAGCATGGCCATGAAGGGGCCGAAAGCGAGCTCCGGATCGGTCAGGAACAGATCAGGCCCGACAGTCACCCCGTGGAACTGCAGCACCACCAGCATAATCGCCGCCGTCGCGCCGCCGGGAATACCGATCACCAGCAACGGCACCAGCGTGCCCGACGTCACCCCGTTGTTGGCGGATTCGGGCGCGACCAGGCCTTCGATATGACCGGTGCCGTAAAGCTCCGGCGTCTTCGAATATGTCTTGGACTGCTGATACGCGACGAACGAGGCGATGGCCGCGCCGGCGCCGGGCACCACACCGATGACCAGACCGATAATACTGGTCCAAATAATGTGCCACCACTTTGACAGAGCAATTTGCACGCCCTCAAACGTTTGTTTCCAGGACGGGTTTTGCATAGCCTCGCGGCCGCGTTTGGAGAGGATGGACTCCCCTTCGATCACCGCGAAGGCCTCGGAGATGGCGAACAGGCCGACCAGCGCCGGGATCAGCGGCACCTTGTCGTAGAGCTCCAGGAAACCAAAGGTGCCGCGCGGCGTTTCGTACACGGTGTCCGCGCCGATAAATCCGATCATCAAGCCGAAGAACCCGGCGATGAGCCCCTTCAATGTGTCCCGCGCCGCAATACTGGCGATCAGGGAAATGCCGAAGATCATGATGACGATCATCTCGACGCTATGGAGATAGAACGCGATCTGCGACAACCAGGGCATAGCGATCAGCGCGATGATGGTGGTCAATAACCCGCCAGCGATGGAGGACACAAAGGAAATGGCCAAGGCCTGCTGCCCCCTGCCCGCCTTGGTCATGGGGTAGCCGTCCAACGGCGTCGCCGCCGCGCCCGCCGTGCCCGGGATATTCACCAGAATGGCCGGAATGCCCGCGCCCATCCGCGACGAGGCGTAGAGCGCGACCATAAAGGCCAGGCCCACATCCGGCTCAAACGCCAGGGTCAACGGTAGCAGAATGATGATGGTGTTGGCGGCGCTGAAACCGGGGATCGCACCGACGACCAAGCCTAGGAAGATGGCCGGGATCATGATCCACCAGTGTTCCCAGGTGGTCCAGAACATCTCCACGTAAAACGCTAAATCGTAGTCGCCCATCCTACATAATTCCCTTCATGAACTGTTCGAAGGGGCCGTCCGGGAACCGGGTCTGGAAGGCGACGATAAACAGGAAATAACCGCCGACCGACAGGATCAGCGACAGGGCGAAGATCAGTCCCTTCTTCTTGCCCTCGCTCAGCAGCAACATGGCGGATAGAAGGAACAGGAAGGTGGTGATAGTGAAGCCGAGCCAGCCCACCGCGGCGATGTAGGCGATGGTCAGGCCTAAGAGCTTCAATCGTTTCGGGATATAGGCGTTGGGCGCGGTCAGCCGGTCCATCTTCAGATCGACCTCTCCGGCCATTCGCTGCCGGTAGGTTCGCACCAAATAGATGATCACCAGCAGTGTCAGGATCGAGCCGACAAAGAAAGCGCTGACCTGCGCCGTCCACGGGGCGTCAATGATTGTATAGAAATAGTAGCCGGTAAACAGAAGCGCCGCGATGGGGATCACCAGTTCCCCGCCGACAGATTTCTTGCCGTCTTCGTTTGCTGCCGGTTGATCCGACATGGCTTTATGCCTCCCTGATACGTTGCCGGAGTCTAGTCGACAAATCCCGGCGGCGCAAAGAGCCTGATCGAAGAAAAGGCGACCGGATCATGATGACCGGCCGCCTCTTTTCGGATGTTCGAACTCAGATCTTAGGTTTTCTTACCGGAAAGCAGTTCTTTGAACTCCCGGCCGACCTGGGCGATGCCCTTGGCGTATTCCGCCGCCTGTTCCGGCGAACGGTAGCCGACGAATTCCCACGGGGACTTCGTCTTCAGATACGCCTTTTTGAAGTCCGGATCAGGGAAGACCTTCTTCAACGTGTCTTCCAGGATTTTGAAGTTCTCCGGGTTCTTCTCGATGACCGACTTCTTGATGCCATAGGCGCGGGCGCCCGCGACCAGGGACGGCATGGTCATGTTGAAGTGCTTGTTCATCACCGGGGCGTTTTCGGTCCGGCCCGGCAACGGATTGTCGTGAGACATCATCAGCAGAACCTTAAAGCTCTTGGCCCGATTGACGATGCCGCCCGACGGCAGGACACCGAAGTCCATTTCGCCGGTGGCCACGCCCGCGCGGGTGTTCTTACCGCCGGACAGCGGGATCGGGTTGAACTTCGCGCCCGTATGACGGCCCAGCGCCAGCGCGCCCAGCGTCGCCGGGTGCGCGAGACGGCTAGTGCCGACATTGAGCGTGCGCTTCTTGCCCTCGGCAATAATGTCGTCGATCGTCTTGAACTTGCTCTTGCGGCTGACAAACACAATGCCGGGGTCCGCATCGACCTGAGCGAAATACATAAAGGTGTTCAGATCGAAGGTCGGCGCCTTGACCACCCAGTTCAGGACTTCCGGTCCCATGTTGCCGAACAGGACGTCATGGCCGTCATCGCCGGCCAGGCCCATGTACTTCTCATAGCCCACGCGGCCGGCCGCGCCGGGGAAGAAGGCGGATTCAAAGTTTACGCCGAGATATTTTTTCCAGACGCCGGTGATGGCCCGGTTCAACCGGTCGGCGCCGCCGCCTTCACGGGTCGGCACGGAAACCTTGACGTTGCGCGCCGGAAACTTGGCGGCAAAGGCACTGCTAAAGGGCAGCGACGACACAGCCGCCGCGCCGAAAGCCGCAGCGGTACCGCGAAGCAGCATCCGGCGGTCGAGTTCCAGATCGTATGAGCTCATGGATAATCTCCCTGTTAAAC
>JAYQGD010000323.1:0-3953 GCA_038140415.1 Rhodospirillaceae bacterium | reverse complement strand
CCGAGGCGTTGTTCAACAGATCGCCATCGGTCCAATGCTCGACCCGGAAGCCGAATGGATCGAACCAATAGTCAAAAATTTGCGCGCCTAGGATATGCCGGCCAACTCCCCAGGAATGCTTGTAGCCTTTGGCCTCCAGATGGGCCGCGCCGACATGGATCGCATTAATATCCTGCACCTCGAAGGCGATATGGCCCAGGCCCTTTTCCGGCACCGGCGCGGTCAGCAGGGTGTGATGATCGACAAACTCCTCACCCCGGTCGCAGCGGTTAAAGGCCAGCATGATGTTGTCCTCGTCGTCGCCGTCATAGCAGACGTCGGAATTCAGGAACCCGAGATGCCGCTTGTAGAAGGCGTCACTGGCTTGGAAGTCCGAGGAATGAATGACCGCGTGACCCAGGCGCAGACATGGCGCGGGACCCGGTTCCAGCCGAACCACATCGCCTTTGCGGGGGTGCTCCGAGCCGAAGTTGGTGACAATCTCGTTGCGGACGGGCAGGGGCTCGACGGTCTCGATCCCGTGCACCACGTCGATGACATAGCCGTCGGGGTCCTGCAGGCGCACCATCTTGCCGCCGCCGGGCTCCCCGATTTCCAGAACCGGATGGCCGGTCTCTCGGGACAATGTGTCCAGGTCGTCCGCCGAGCCCGCATGAAAGCCCAGGCCGATGAACTCCGGCTCGCCCAGTTCGGTGATATGCACATGGTGGTCCGTGTCATGGGCCCGCATATACAGCGCCGTGTCGGTTCGGGCCGAGCGGTGCAGGCCGAAATCGGTCAGGAAGGTTTCCATCCTGTCCAGATCGGGGGCGGTGAACCGCGCATAAGCGATGTCGATGACCTTAATGATCGGGTCCATGGACCAGTGACTCCCGGTGAAAACTGTTGCGCCTATGATAGCACCCGATACCCGCTTGATCGCAAGGCTCTATCGGGCAATTCTGGAGACAGGGGAGGCGACAATGGCGCAAAAAGACTACGACTACATCATCGTCGGCGGCGGGTCCGCCGGCTGTGTGCTGGCGAACCGGCTGACCGAAGACAAGGATGTGAATGTCCTGGTGCTGGAAGCCGGCGGCCAGGACAGCGATCCCTGGATCAAAATTCCGCTGGTCTGGTTGCGCAAGTTCGTCCATGAGCGCCGGCACGATTGGGGCTACGATACGGAGCCCGAACCCCACATGGACAACCGGGAAATAGAATGCGTCCGCGCCCGCGTGCTGGGTGGCTGTTCGTCGATCAACGCCATGACCGTGGTGCGCGGCAACCGGGGCGATTATGACCGCTGGGCCGAATCGGGATTGGACGGCTGGGGCTACCAGGACGTGCTGCCGTATTTTAAACGGATGGAAAGCTGGGCCGGCGGCGCGGACCCGTACCGGAGCGACAGCGGCCCGTTCCATATTCAGCAAAGCACCTACCAGGACCCGATGTTCGATTCGTATATGGACGCGTGCGAGAACAACGGCGTCGCCCGCACGCCGGACTATAACGGCGCCCAGCAGGAAGGCGTTGCCAAGTCCCAGCAAAATATCAAGAACGGCCGGCGGTTCAGTGCGGCGGACGCCTATCTGCGGCCCGCGCTCAACCGCCCCAATCTGACGCTCCAACTCAACAAACTGATCACACGACTTGTTTTCGACGGCAATCGCGCCGTCGGCGTCGAGGTGCAGGAGGCCAACGGCGCGCTCAGTGAAATTCGCTGCACTCGTGAGGTGATCCTCAGCGCCGGCGCGCTCAACACGCCGCACCTGTTGATGCTCTCCGGCATCGGTCCGGCCGATCAGTTAAAGGCGCAAGAGGTCGATGTGCGCTTGGACGCGTCTGAGATTGGCCAAAACCTGCAGGATCATATTTCCGCCGGGCTGCAGTTCCGCCGCAAGACGCCCGGTCCCTTCGTCGCACATACGCGGGCCGACCGGCTGGCGATCAGCGTGGCCAGAGCCTATCTGACCGGCAAGGGCCCGGCCACGGATTTTCCGGGCGGCATGCTGGCCTTCGTGAAATCGGAGGCGGCCAAGGCCGTGCCCGATTTGCAGATTCTATTTTGGGGCGCGCCGGTGACCTCCGGGCCTTGGTTCCCCGGCATCAAAGCGCCCTGGCAGGATGCGTTCGGGCTGCGCGCCGCCGTCCTGCATCCGGACAGCCGGGGCAGTCTGGAACTGGCATCGGCTGATCCGGCAAAACGGCTGCGGCTGCGCCAGAACTTCCTCCAGGAAGAGAGCGACCGGCAGCTTCTGCTCAAAGGCCTGCGCCTCTGCCGGGAGATTTCCATGGACAGCAGCATGGACTGGATCAGGGGCGAGGAAGTGCTGCCCGGCGCGGCGGTTACCGACGATGACGGCCTGCTGGCGCACGCGCGAAAGACCGGCATCTCGGTCCATCATCCGGCGGGCACCTGCCGTATGGGCGGCGACGGCACGTCGCCGGTGGACGGGGAGTTGCGGCTCCGGGGCGTGGACGGGCTCCGGGTGGTTGACGCGTCGGTCATGCCCGACCTGATCAGCGGCAATATCCACGCCGCCGTCCTGGTGATTGCCGAGCGGGCATCGGATATTATTTTGGGCCGGGAGACCTTGGCGCCGGCCGGCGTCTGACCCCGCTGATCCCTTTTGACTCCGGGGCCGGTAAAAGACACAATCGGGCCCCACCAGGGCGCTTTTCCGGCGCTTTTAATCCAACGTTCAACGGGCGTTCTTGATGACCACTCCCCGGCTGGAACTCAACGGCATTACCAAGGCGTATCCCGGCGTCATCGCCAATAAGGATGTCAGCCTGAAGATCATGCCGGGCGAAATTCACGCGCTGCTGGGGGAAAACGGCGCGGGCAAAAGCACGCTGGTGAAATGCATCTACGGGGTGCAGCACGCCGACACGGGCACGATCCGCTGGGAAGGGGAAGAGGTCCACATTGCCAATCCCAATGCGGCTCGTCGGCTCGGCATCGGCATGGTGTTCCAGCATTTCTCCCTGTTCGATGCGCTGACGGTTGAGGAAAACATCGCCATCGGCATCTCGGCGGAACTGGCCAAGGACAACCTCAACCAACGAATCCGGGAAATCTCTGCCCAGTACGGCCTGCCCCTGGACCCGGACCGCTATGTGCACACGCTCTCGGTGGGCGAACGCCAGCGGATCGAGGTGGTGCGCTGTCTCTTACAGAACCCGCGGCTGCTGATTATGGATGAGCCCACGTCCGTTTTAACGCCGCAGGATGTAGAGGGCCTGTTCGAGACACTGCGGCGCTTGGCGGCGGAAGATGTCTCGATCCTCTATATCAGCCACAAGCTGTATGAGATCAAAGCGCTCTGCCATACGGCGACCATCATGCGCATGGGCGAGGTGGTGCGGGAGTGCATCCCGTCGGAGGAAACGCCCCGCTCCATGGCGGAGATGATGATGGGCGCCAATCTGGTCGCGCCGGAACGCCACAGGAGCCACGACGGCGGGGAGGTCCGGCTTGCGGTCAACAATCTGAATTTCGCCTCGCCTCATCTGCACGGCACCGATCTGAGGGAGGTTTCCTTCGAGGTTCGGGCCGGGGAAGTGTTCGGCATCGCCGGCATCGCCGGCAACGGACAGCGGGAGCTGATGGAGGTCCTGAGCGGCGAAGCGCCCGCCGGCGACAACGAGGCTATCTCCATCGCCGGGCAGGCGGTGGGGCTGATGGGGCCGACGGAACGCCGCGCTGCGGGCATGGGCCTGGTGCCGGAAGAGCGGCTGGGCCATGGCGCGGTGCCGGATATGAGCCTCTGGGAAAACGCGTTTCTGTCGGGCGCACGGCGGATGAACCTATTGGACAAGGGCTTTATCCGGGTGGCCGGTTCCGCCGAGTACGCGGACCGGATCGTCCGGGACTTCAATGTGAAAACCCGGGGGGTCGCGCATCCGGCGCAGTCGCTGTCCGGCGGCAATCTGCAGAAGTTCATCTTCGGCCGGGAAATCCTGCAGAA
>JAYQGD010000322.1:0-3965 GCA_038140415.1 Rhodospirillaceae bacterium | reverse complement strand
GCCGTTTCTGCTGCGCGGCGTGAACCTGCTGGGCATCGATTCCGTCATGTGCCCGCTGACCCGCCGGCAAACCGCTTGGGCGCGGCTCGCCACCGACCTGCCCGCCGACAAACTGGCCGAGGCCACCACGGTGGTCCCCTTAAGCGAGATCACAGGTTATGCGGATCAAATCCTCGCCGGCCAGGTCCGCGGCCGAATTGTCGTGGATGTGAACGGGTAAGGCTCGTTTTTAGTCCGTCACCCGCGGACTTGATCCGCGGGTCCACCTTGATTTGAACATGGATCCACGGGTCAAGCCCGTGGATGACGGCGTTAGCCGGAACTAAGCGTCCACGGGTTCCTTGACCAGCGACAGCGCGGCTTGGGCCGCCGCCAAACGCGCAATCGGCACCCGGTAGGGCGAGCAGGACACATAGTTGAGCCCGACCGATTGGCAGAAATGCACAGAGGCCGGATCGCCGCCATGTTCACCGCAGATGCCCAGCTTGATGTCCGGGCGGGTAACACGGCCGCGTTCGGTGGCAAGCTTTACCAACTCGCCGACGCCGTCCCGGTCGATGGTGACAAACGGGTCTTTCTCGTAGATGCCCTGGTCCGTATAGCGATCCAGGAAGGAGCCTGAATCGTCCCGGCTGAGCCCGAACGTGGTCTGGGTCAGGTCGTTGGTGCCGAAGGAGAAGAACTCCGCCCCCTCGGCGATCTGGCCGGCCATCAGCGCGGCGCGGGGCAGTTCGACCATGGTGCCGGTCAGGTAATCCAGCTTGGCGCCGGTCTCTTGCGAGACCTCGGCCGCCACCCGGTCCACCATGTCTTTCAGGATGTCAAATTCCTGGCGGGTGCCGACCAGCGGGATCATCACCTCGGGCACCACCGTGTCGCCGGTTTCCTTACTGACGGCGGCGGCGGCCTCGAAGATCGCACGGCACTGCATTTCATAGATTTCCGGATACATGATGCCGAGCCGGCAGCCCCGAAGCCCCAGCATCGGGTTGGATTCATGGAGCGCACTGGCCCGGGCGCGGACTTCGGCCACATCGGTGCCGGCGGCGTCCGCCACCTCTTCCATCTCCTCGTCCTTGGTGGGGAGGAATTCATGGAGCGGCGGGTCCAGCAGCCGGATGGTCACCGGCAGACCCTTCATGATGTGGAACAGTTCGGTAAAGTCGCCCCGCTGATAGGGCAGCAGCTTGGCGAGCGCGGCGCGGCGGCCGTCTTCGTCGCCGGCCAGGATCATTTCCCGCATATTGATGATGCGTTCCGGATCAAAGAACATATGTTCGGTCCGGCAGAGGCCGATGCCTTCCGCCCCGAACTTGATGGCGGTTTCGGCGTCTTCCGGGGTTTCCGCATTGGTGCGCACGCCCATGGTGCGGATCTCATCCACCCAGGACATAAGCGTGCCGAAGTCGCCGGTCAGTTCCGGCTGGATCGTGTCGACCGCGCCCATCATCACTTCACCGCGGGAGCCATCAATGGTGATCACCTCGCCGGCGTTCACCTTCAGACCACCGGCGCTGAGCATCTGTTCCTTGTAGTCGACGCGCAGATCACCGGCGCCGGCGACACAGGGCCGGCCCATGCCGCGGGCAACCACGGCAGCGTGACTGGTCATGCCGCCCCGCGTGGTCAGGATGCCTTCGGCGGCGTGCATGCCGCCGATATCTTCCGGGCTGGTTTCGACGCGGACCAGAATGACCCGCTCGCCCTTGGACGCCATCGCCTCTGCATCGTCCGCCGAGAACGCCACCTTGCCCGACGCCGCGCCGGGGGACGCAGGCAGGCCCTTGCCCAGCACATTGCGGGGCGCGTCCGGGTCCAGCGTCGGGTGCAGCAATTGATCAAGCGCGGCGGGATCGACCCGGCCCACGGCTTCTTCCTTGGTGATAAAGCCGGCCTCGGCCATCTCGACGGCGATCTTCAGCGCCGCCTTGGCGGTGCGCTTGCCGTTGCGGGTCTGGAGCATCCACAGCGTGCCGTCCTGCACGGTGAACTCCATATCCTGCATGTCCTTGTAATGGCCTTCCAGCTTCTCGCGGATTTCACATAGCTCGGCAAAGATGCGCGGCATGCTCTCTTCCATCGCCGGCAGATCGGTCTGGTTCTGGCTTTTCTCGGCGATGGTCAGGGGCTGCGGCGTACGGATACCGGCCACCACGTCTTCGCCCTGGGCATTGATCAGATACTCGCCGTAAAACGCGTTTTCGCCAGTGGACGGATTGCGGGTGAAGCAGACGCCGGTCGCCGACGTGTCGCCCATGTTGCCGAACACCATGGACTGCACGTTGACCGCCGTGCCCCATTCCTCGGGGATGTCGTGCAGCTTGCGGTAGATCTTCGCCCGGTCGTTCATCCAGCTGCCGAACACGGCGCTGATCGCGCCCCACAATTGATCGTGGGGGTCTTGGGGGAACGGTACGCCCAGTTCTTCCTCCACCTTTTCGGCGAAAGCGGCGGCGACCTCTTTCCAGTCTTCCGCCGTCAGGTCCGTATCCAGGTCCAGGTCCTTGTCTTCCTTGTGGTCGGCCAGGATGTCTTCGAAGTGATAATGCTCCACCCCCAGGACCACGTCGCCGTACATCTGGATGAACCGGCGGTAGCTGTCATAGGCGAAGCGTTCGTCGCCGCTGGCCTTGGCCAGGCCCAAGACCGTCTGATCGTTAAGCCCTAAGTTCAGGACCGTGTCCATCATGCCCGGCATGGAGGCCCGGGCGCCGGAGCGCACGCTGACCAGCAGCGGATTTTCCGGATCGCCGAACTTGGCGCCGATGATCTCTTCGATCTGGGCCAGCGCGGCGTTGATCTCGTCTTTCAGTGTATCGGGATAGGTCTCCCCGTTTTGGGTGTAGTAGGTGCAGACCTCGGTGGTGATGGTGAAGCCCGGCGGCACCGGCAGGCCCAGGCTCGACATTTCGGCAAGGTTCGCGCCCTTGCCGCCCAACAGGTTGCGCATATCGGCGCGGCCCTCGGCGGAGCCACCGCCGAATGCATAAACGTTTTTACTCAACGCTCTCCTCCTTCGATTTGAGAAAAGTCGGCGATCTGGTTCATGGAAGATCTGATCAGACTCAACAGTTTCAATCTATTCGCCCGGACGCCTGCATCGTCTGCATTAACGGTGACGTCATCGAAAAATTTATCGACCAGCGCGCGGGTTGACGCCAGTTCCCGCATTGCACCGGCAAAGTCTTCATCGTCCAAGGCGGTTTTAACCTTCGGGGCTGATTCCACCAACGATTCATATAGCTCGGATTCCGCCTTTTCGCTCAACAGCTTATCGTCGATGCCGTCTTCGTGGTCATAATTGACATCGTCTTTTTTCTCTTCGATTCGCAAGATGTTGGCCGCGCGCTTGTAGGCGGTCAGCAGATTGGCCCCGTCGTCAGTCTCCAAAAAGGCGCCCAAAGCCTCGACCCGGGCCAAGAGACGGACCAGATCGTCCTCCGCGCCGTCTTCACTTTTTTCCAGGAACACCGCCGTGATCAGATCATGGCGGACGCCTTTCTCGCGCAGATGGACTTTCAAGCGGTCGGCAAAGAACGACAACAGATCGGCCAGTTCCGCCTCGCCGTCTCTCTCCAGCCGCATGTCCTGGCCCAGAAGCGAATGAATGAAGGTCTTCCTGAGCGGCAGGCGCAGCTTGTTCTCCACCACCAGCCGGATCACGCCCAGCGCGGCCCGGCGGAGCGCGAACGGGTCCTTGGAGCCCGTGGGCTTTTCGTCAATCGCCCAGAAGCCGACCAGCGTGTCGATCTTGTCCGCCAAGGCCACGGCGACGCTGACCGGCGCGGTCGGACACGCATCCGACGGGCCCAGGGGCGAATAGTGTTCGGCGATGGCCTGAGACACCTCGTCCGACTCCCCGTCATGTTGGGCGTAGTAGCGGCCCATGACGCCCTGGACCTCGGGGAATTCGGTGACCATGCCGGTGACCAGGTCCGCCTTGGCGAGCCGGGCGGCGGAGCGCA
>JAYQGD010000321.1:0-3971 GCA_038140415.1 Rhodospirillaceae bacterium | reverse complement strand
CTTGGCCATGACGCCCATCAGGTTTTCAATTTCATGACCGGCTATACGGAGCCGAGCAAACTCAAGAAATTGGCGATCTCTCCACTGACCTTGCGCCGGTCTTTGGAAGAACTTATCCACGACGAAATAGAACATGCGCGCGACGGTAAGCCTGCCACTATTTGGGCCAAGATGAATTCTCTGGTGGATTCCAGGATTATTGATGCTCTCTATAGGGCCTCCCAGGCTGGTGTGCATATCGAGTTGATCATTCGTGGCATTTGTTGTCTGCGTCCAGGGGTTCCTGGTCTCTCGGACAATATTAAAGTGAGAAGTATTGTTGGCCGCTTTTTGGAGCACT
This sequence comes from Rhodospirillaceae bacterium, assembly GCA_038140415.1. Lineage (GTDB taxonomy): Bacteria > Pseudomonadota > Alphaproteobacteria > Rhodospirillales > UBA2165 > JAYPHU01. The sequence goes on along the minus strand of JAYQGD010000321.1, from coordinate 3,631 downwards.
CGCGGATTGTTGTGTTTGGAAACGGCAAGCCGCTTCCAAGTTCACAGGCAAAGGTTTTCATTTCTTCGGCCGACTGGATGCCCAGAAACTTGAATTGGCGCGTCGAGCTCATGGTGCCGGTGGAAAATCCAACCGTGCACCAACAAATACTTGAACAGATTATGGTCGCAAATTTGGCGGATACCGACCAAAGTTGGGAAATGGAAGGCGATGGCAGTTACAATCGGGTCAACGCATCCGGTGAGCATTTCAGTGCACACAATTACTTTATGACCAACCCCAGTCTCTCTGGGCGCGGGCGGGCGCTTGATCAGCATCGTCCGACCATGCCGCGTTTGGCAAACGTCTTACCCCAAGAACCAAGTTGATGTTTATTTTATGACGTCTATTGCAGCCCAACTTATCGACGAATCAGATGGACAGAACGCTGATCCCGGTCTTGGGCATGGACGCATTGGAATCGTTGATATCGGTTCCAATACAGTCCGGTTGGTCGTGTTTGACGCTCCCGCGCGGCTACCGATTCCCATATTCAACGAACGTGTGGCGTGCCGGTTGGGGGTGGGTATTGGCCAAACCGGCAAGCTAAACCCGGAAGGCGTCGAACAGGCAATGCAATGTCTCGCGAGGTTTTGCGGATTAGCCCGCGAAATGCAGGTCGAGCAGTTTAAAATGCTGGCAACCGCGGCTGTACGAGAGGCCGCTGACGGCAAAGAGTTTGTGAAACAGGTTGAACAGACCTGTGGGTTTAAGGTTCAAGTGCTGTCCGGTGAAGCCGAAGCCCACATGGGGGCTTCCGGCATCTTGGGCGGGTCTCCCAATGCCGACGGGCTTTTTGGCGATATGGGCGGCGGTAGTTTGGATTTGGTCTCTTTGGACAAAGGAGATTATGGCAAGAGTGTCACTTTACCCCTTGGCCATCTGAGGATTACGGAGGACGCTGGGGGCAGCCCGGACAAGGCCAACAAGATAATTGAAAAGCATCTTAAAAAGCTGACGTGGCTGGAAGACAACGCCGGGCGGAATTTCTACGCAGTTGGCGGAACATGGCGCGCCATCGCCCGGGTCTATATTGAGCAAATCGACTACCCATTGCGCGTGATCGATAATTTCACGATGAACGTGAACGATGCTCTGGAGCTAACCAAAGTCATTTCAGGATTGTCTTCAAGTTCGCTGGAGCAGATGTCAGGGGTTGCGAGACGGCGGGCTGACACGCTTCCGTTGGCGGCATTGGTGATGAACAGGCTGTTGGAGAAAAGTCGTCCGGATCAGGTGGTTTTTTCGGGATACGGTCTTAGAGAGGGGCAGTTTTTCGAGATGTTGCCTGAGGCTCTGAAGCAGCAGGATCCCCTAATTAGCGCGTGTGAGGGATTTGCGAAACGTAGTGGCCGCTTTTCTATTCATGGGGAAGAGATGGCAGAATGGATTTTACCGGTATTCCCCGGCGTTTCGGGGGACGATGCAAGACTTATACGGGCGGCCGCGCTGATGAGCGATATCGGCTGGACGGAACATCCGGATTACCGGGCATTACACTCATTTATTCGGAGTTTGAGACTGCCCATTGCCGGTATCACACATCGGGAACGTATCCTGCTCGCCCTGTCCATATTCGTTCGCTACAACGGGAAGCGGCGCCAGTACGAAGTTCGGCAAGTCCGGAAGCTATTGCAGGAAGACGATGATCATATGGCTATTGTTCTCGGCCTTTCCCTTCGGTTGTCTCATACGATTTCAGGAGGCGTGCCGGGATTGTTGCCACGGACCAAGCTCGCTCTGGAAGACAACAAACTCTCGCTAAACCTGGGTGAAGATCGCAAGCTGTTTATGGGAATTGCCGTAGAGAAATTGATGAAGGACTTGTCGAGCGCGCTTCAGGTCGAGCCTGTGGTAATCTAGTTAGTCGTCGACGAATTCCACGACTTCAACCGATTGGTCTTGGACGACAAGCGCCAAATTTCCTGCCCGCAAGCTTAAGGCGTCGTCCCCAAATACTTCCCGGCGCCAGCCATGGAGAGCATTCACCTCGGCTTTTTCACCGTAGGCGGAAATTTTTTCAAGATCATCGGAAGTGGCGATTAGCCTTTGAGCGACATCATGTTGCTCACTTTTCATTTTCAACAGAACTTTCAGCAGATCAGTCACCGGTCCTATCCCCTTGGGCAGAGGTTTGTGCCGAGGCGGCCGCGGCAACTCGTCGTCCGGTATCGATTGTCCGGCGCTTATCGCCTTGAGTAATTTTTGTCCAGCGGGGCCTTCCGCCATTCTTTGCCCCAATCCTCGGGTGCGCGCGAGTTGTTCAACGGTTGATGGCGCATGGTGAGCTATTTCCACAAGTGCTTCATCCCGCAGGATGCGATTACGCGGGATATCCTTGTTTTGGGCTTCCGTCTCCCGCCACGCGGCAATTTCTTTGAGGATGGCTAAAAACCTAGGCTTAGGAGCACGGCTTTTCACCCGCCGCCAGGCATCCTCAGGATGTGTAGTATAGTTGCCGGCATCGGTCAGCGTCGTTATTTCCTCCTCAAGCCAAGCGCGTCTGCCGTTGTTGCTCAGCATCTGGTTTAGTTTGTCATAGACTTCACGCAAGTGAGTGACATCCGACAGGGCATAAGATATTTGACGATCACTCAGGGGGCGCTGCGCCCAATCGGTGAATCTGGACGACTTGTCCACCGTTTCGTTGGTTAACTTTCTCACCAAAGTCTCGTAGCCGGCGGAATCGCCAAATCCGCACACCATGGCGGCAACCTGGCTGTCAAAAATCGGTGCCGGGAGTTTGTCCATCATCCGGTAGAAAATTTCCAGGTCTTGCCTGGCGGCGTGGAATACCTTTAAGACGCTGGTGTCCGCCATCAGTTCCAGCATCGGCGATAGGTCTATGCCATCAGCCAGAACGTCTACCGCTTTTGCCTCGTCTTGATCGGCCAATTGAACGAGACACAATTGCGGCCAGTAGGTCTTCTCTCGCATGAATTCCGTATCCACCGTGATATGGGGTGAATTCGCCAATTTTGCGCAAAATGCCGTGAGGGTTTCAGTGTCTGTTATGACGGTCATAAACCGCTTTCTATCGAATGAGATTAGTTTCTAAAAGTCGTGGGACTACGTACACAATCGTCCAATGGTTCTGCAAGAAATTGCTTACCCTCGCTCCGCCTGGATCAGCTTTGATATCACATACGAAAATGGCCGAGGATCGGAAAATGCGATGTTGGAAAAGCCGGCGTCTTCCATTGCCTCCCGCCACTTTTCTTCACGAACTGCTCCCCCAAGTGACGTATTAAACGCCAGCGGGTTTTCCCTGACCTCCGGGGGTAGATCATCGTCCAGCACCAAATCTCTCAAGAGGATCCGCCCGCCGGGTCTCAGTATGCGAAGGGCTTCAACAAAGGCCCGCTTTTTGTTCGTTGCCAAGTTAAACGACGCATTGCCGAATACGATGTCTGCCAGGGCGTCCGGCAGAGGGAGCCTTTCAATATCTCCGGAAATTACCTCGCAGCCGAATGTGCCGGCGGCGCGGCACATTTGCGGGGACATATCGATCGAAATTACCCGGTTAGAGCCCAGAACATTTTTGGCGATAAAGCTGTCGAGACCGGCACCGGAGCCGAGGTCTACAGAGACG
>JAYQGD010000320.1:0-3975 GCA_038140415.1 Rhodospirillaceae bacterium | reverse complement strand
GTGCCGGTGTGGCCGTCCGCCAGAATCAGCCGAGTAGAGGCCAGATTAAGCGCCAGCCTGACCATGGTCGCGATCAGCAATACCGTCGGGAAGGAGTTAAAATCCAAGGGACGGTCCATGAAAATCACGGTCATCAGGATGAGAACCGCGAACATCATGGAAAAGGCGAGGCTCATGTCGAGCAGCCACTTGGGCATCGGCAGGATCAAGATAACTAGGATGGCGACGACTCCCAACGCCAGCATGATGTCGCCGCGGGCGACGGCATTTTTTATTCGGAGAAACAGGTCCGTGCCGATCGCACCGATTGCTTCCTCGGTGGCCGAGGGCGGCGGCGTATCAAACATATTTGCCGTTCCCGCAGGCGGTTGCCCTCCGGGCGCAGCCGCGAGCTCGCCGCGGCCGGCTATTTCTACGTTAGGGGATGTTTCGGCCATACGTTAGTTATTCGACCTCCACGCCGTCGTCACAGGGACGAATGTTCACCACCATCGCCGGGCACAGGCACGGCGACACCTTGTTCGTTATATTGTTTTAGTTTGTTCCTGAGCGTGCGGATTGAGATTCCCAGGATTTTTGCCGCATGGGTTCTGTTGCCCAAGCAATGTTCCAATGTGTCGATGATAAGACCTTGTTCGACCTCGGCCACGGTCTTGCCGACCAGGTTGACCCCGGCGGTTGTCGCGGAGGCGCCGGCCGGCATGCCGCCGGCGGCTGAACGGCCCAACAGTTGCAGGGTCTCCGGCATCACCACGCCGTCGGCGGCCATAAGAACGCCCCGGTGCATGGTGTTTTCCAGTTCCCGGACATTGCCGGGCCAGGCGTAGGCCTGCATTTGCTGCAAGGCCTCCGGCGAAATGGTAATTTCGCCGAGATTGTTTTCCTCGGCGTACTTTCCGACGAAATGCTGCGCCAAAAGGCCGATATCTTCGGGCCGGTCGGCGAGACGCGGCATTTCAATCGTAATCACATTCAGCCGGAAATACAGGTCTTCGCGGAACGTGCCGTTTGCGACTTCTTCCGGCATGTTCCGGTTGCTCGTGGCAATGATGCGGACATTGACCTTAATCGGGGTTTTGCCGCCGATCCGGTCGATTTCCTGTTCCTGAATGGCTCGCAGCAACTTAGCCTGCAGCCGCAGATCCATTTCCGAGATTTCATCGAGCAAAAGGGTGCCGCCGTTGGCTTCCTCGAACTTACCGATCCGGCGGGAGACAGCGCCGGTAAAGGCACCCTTCTCATATCCGAACAGCTCTGATTCCAGGAGGTTCTCCGGGATCGCCGCACAGTTAACCGCGACAAACGGTTTGTCGGCGCGCGGGCTGCGGCGATGAATGTAGTGCGCCATCAGCTCCTTACCGGTGCCGGATTCGCCGACCACCAGAACGCTGGCGTTGCTTTTGGCAATTTGTTCCGCGGTTTTGAGGGCTTTGACCATCGCCGGGTCCCGGTGGACGATGGTGTGGGTTTCCTCGGCGACGGCTTCCAACACGGCCGCGATAAGATCCGAATCCGGGGGCAGGGGGATGTATTCCTGCGCGCCGGCCTTAATAGCCTGGACGGCGGTCTTACTGTCGTCGCCCACGCCGCAGGCAACCACAGGAACATCAATTCTTTCGCTCTGCAGGCTGGTGACCAGGGTGGCGATATCCATCCCCGAGTCGATCATGATGACGTCCGCGCCTTGCCCCGCCCGCAATGCCCTTAACCCCGCCTCAATGTCGTCCGACTGGGTTACTTTTGCACCGCGTGCAACGGCTATTTGGCTCGCCGCACCGATCTGCCCACCAAGAGCGCCGATAATCAGTAAGCGCATGTTGGTTATTATCTCCCCAAATTATTAATTATTCGAAAAAGCGGACCCGTTCCGAGGGGGGTAAAATGCTGTTTAACAGCATTTCCAGACGCCGCGGGTTCTCTTGACGGCCAACCGAGGCGACGCCGATGAGGTAAATATTGTTAATGGTCTCTTCCATCACCGAATTCCGCTCCAATTTCGCGGCCAGCGGTGTGAACACCAAATTGGCGAGCAGCGCGCCGTAGAACGTAGTCAAAAGCGCCACCGCCATCCGGGGGCCAATGGTTGTCGGGTCGTCCAATCCGCCCAGCATTTGCACCAACCCGATCAAGGTGCCGATCAGCCCCATGGCCGGGGCGAATTCGGCCGACCGGCGCAAGACGTTCACGCTTTTTTGGTGGCGGACAATCATCGCATCCATGTCGCGGCGGAGCAGCCGATCCACTTCGGCGCCCGGAATACTGTCGACGATCATGGCAATTCCCTTATGCAGGAACGCTTCTCCGCGCATTTGATCGATTACATCCTGCAGGGACAGAATGCCGTGCCGCCGGGCGAGATAGGAAATCTGCAGCACGTGGAGCGCCGCTTCCCTCGGTTCCCGGCTGGAATGAAACAGAGTCTTGGAGAGCACACCGACGGTCTGCGCCATCTCGGAAAAGGAAAAGCACACCAGAGTCGCCGCGAAGGTGCCGCCCAGCACGATGATAATTGCCGTTGTATTGATGAACGCGGTCGGCGAGCCTTCGAGGGAGATCGCGATGGCGATCAACGCAAAGGCGCCGACAATGCCGACGACCGTGGCTAGATCGAAGGTTTGCCGGGCCGGAGATATTCGAAGTTCTTTGTCGGCCATGAATGATACTCGGGTGAGCCTTAGGCCCGGTCTGTCTTAATAATTTCCGTCATCGTGATGCCCAGCCGGTCCTCCAGCACGACGACTTCGCCGCGGGCGACCAGGCGGTTATTCACGTAGATATCGATGGCTTCACCAACCTTTCGGTCCAATTCAACCACGGCGCCACGGCCCAGTTTCAGGAGCTGCTGCACTTCCATGGTGGATTTGCCCAGAACGGCGGCTACTTGGACGGGAATGTCATAGACGGCTTCCAGGTCCTGTGCGCTGCGGGGCACATCGGGAATTTCATTCTCGGTCGCCGGAAGGTCGTCATCGTCCCCGGCAGGGGCCGGTGCAGGCGCGGGCGCCGGTGCGGCTTCCGCGCCATCATCTTCTAGCTCGTTCAGTTCAAAATCCTGGTCAGCCATCTCGGCCTCCTAACATCAAGCGTTCGTCGCCGTCTCCGTCTCATCGGACGGTGTGTCTGGGTCATCCCCGGTTTGTTCACCGGCGTCATTTCCCTCTTCCGGCGCGTGCACGTTATCCATGCCGGCCGGTTCGGGCTGTTCGGGCGATGCCGCCTCTTCAGCTACCTCCGGCAGGGCACCGAATTCTATCCTTTTATCAACAATCTCTGAAATTTCTTCTAACAGCTCGTTCGGGTCCCTTTTGGCGTAACCGCTTTGCCAGTCAACCCTCAGCTCGCCGTTTTGAAGGCTGGAATCGCCTTTTACCGAGAGCTTTCCGCGGTAGCCGCTTTGGCTTAATTGCATTTCGATTCGGTCCTTGAGCGGCGCGGCATATTCTTCCTGTACCCGGACGGACAGGCGGGGCTCATTCAGAAGACTCGTCATAATTTTTTCCGCCGCGTTGGCGACCTCGTCAAATCCGCCTTGCTCGTTGAGCACGGGAAACAGTTTTCTGCAGATGGCCAGGGCCAACGTCGCAGTTTCTCGATGAAATTCTTCCAGATTGTCGGCCTGTACCTGATGAATGTCCGACACTTGTTCGTTCAGTTGTCCAACCACGCCCACCAACTCTTTCTCGATGGCGTTCATGGCTTCCTGATTACCTTCCGCTTTGCCGCGGTTGAACCCTTCCTGCCGGGCGGCCTCCAATTCTTCCTGACTGAATGTCGGTTCCGGCGGTTCTTCCGGTTCTTCCGGCTCGATACCCTCTTCCTCTGCCTCTTCCTGGACAATCTCCTCCATCAATTTCACGTCGTCGAAATCGAAGTCGAACAGGAATTTTTCTAGTTCTGGCATGTTGATCGATTCGAGTCCCTAGAACACGAGTTCGTCTTCCTCGCCGCCGCCGGCGATGACGATCTCGCCGGAAT
>JAYQGD010000319.1:0-3985 GCA_038140415.1 Rhodospirillaceae bacterium | reverse complement strand
GGTCAACGCTGTCGCGTTGGCCTTTTAATCCCCGATAGAATAAACTGGCGTGGCGCTAACTCTCTAGTGATCGTGGTAAACCCTTATTCGGATTTCGCAATGCGAAAGGCATAATATGAGAAGGGCATGCGGCAACGACCGCGTGTGGAATGGCAAACATGTTTCAAACAAAATTATGCATACTTGGGGTGCTGGCGGCGCTTGTCCTGTCCGCTTGCAGCTCCACTAGTCCGGAATTCAGAGCCGGCCTCAAGGCTTTTGAAGCCGGGAACTATGCGGCTGCGCTGAAACAGTGGCAACCCGTTGCCAATAAGAAAGACGCCGACGCCCGGCATAGTATCGGCTGGATGTATGAGAACGGTCTGGGCGTTGAAAAAGACATGAAGACTGCCGCCGTTTGGTACCAAAAGGCACTGAACAACGGCCACAAGGGCGCCGGGTTGAACCTTGGTAACCTGTATGACGATGGCGACGGCGTGCCCCAAGTCTACAAAAAGGCCGCCGAGCTCTTAGAGATCGCGACCGAGGCCGGGTTTGCCAAGGCCTATAAAAATCTAGGGCAGATGTACCGCACCGGCCAGGGCGTCGAAAAAGATGATGAAAAAGCGGCCGAGCTGTTGCTCGCGGCCGCCAGCGCCGGTTACGCGCCGGCGCAAAACACCGTCGGCGTGATGTTCTTTAAGGGCCAGGGCCTCGAACAAAGCGCGGAGGCCGCCTAATACTGGTTTACCAAGGCCGTACAGGCAGAACAGCCGGGCGCGGAACACAATCGCGAATTTGCCCGGACGTTCCTGACGGAGGGGCAAATTAAGGACATCGATGAAAGACTGGGTGTCGGGGAAAAATCATCGTGAAATATGCTATGAATATCGGTTTCAATCTCAAAACCGCGCAGAAATTGTCGGCGGCGGCGATTGCCGCTATTGTTCTGCTGCCGGTAGCCGGCTTCTTTGGTGACGACCGTAACAAGACCGAAACCATTGTCCCGGTCCGGGAGGCGCCGGTTAATACGGCTTTCAATCTGGGTCCCAATGAGTGGTAGGTTGAAACCGCTTCCGGCAGCGTCGGTGTGACCGGCGACGAGACGCCAGGCGCCAAGGAACTCCGCGAAGGCATGGTTGTAGCGCCGGGCGCCCAAGTGGAAACCGGGCCGAATGGCTGGGTTGTGCTGACCAATGCGCGGGACGTCATGGCTGTGGCGGCCAAGACCAAGTTTTCACTCCCCAAAGAGGTACGAGATCCGAAGAATACCCAAATCCTGCAAAACATCGGCAGCATCCTGTTCAAGGTTAACAAGGCTTCGCGGGTCGGAGATGACGCTGTATAGGGGGAAAGGACGCCCGCTTGCCAACCCACCAACCCAAGCGGGCTGTGCCATTTTTTGGTGCCCGCGTCCGGACTTGAACCGGAACTCCCTTACGGAAACGAGATTTTAAGTCTCGCGTGTCTACCAATTCCACCACGCGGGCATCGCGTTGAGCGGGCGGTCAACCTATCGTTTTGGATGGATCAGGGAAAGAGGGTTTGGGGGTTGCTTTCACCCTCCCCCGCGCTTTCGCGCGACCCCTCCTATCAAGGGAGGGGTGAATTCGCTGCGATCCCCCCTCCGTCATCCACGGGCCCGCGCAGCGGTGACCCGTGGATCCATGTTAAATTTAATGTGGGTACGCGGATCACGGCCTGACGGCCGGTCCGCGCATTACGATCAAGAAGCATTTCGCCAGCGCTCATACTCATCCACCGCCGCACCGTTTTCCATGGTCGGGCCGGTGCCGCGCCCGGACGTGCGGTGCATGATCCGTGCCTCGGCCCCTTCGTCCCAGGGCCGGCCGCGGTGGTTCACCCGGCGGTTATCCCACATGACGATATCGCCCTCGTCCCACTCGTGGGTATGGACGAACCGGTCTTGGGCACAGAAGTCCCGTAATTCGTCGATCAACCCCTTGCCCGCGTCTTCAGCCCAGCCGACAACGGTCTCGGCCTGTGAGCCCACATAGAGACACTTGGCACCGGTTTCCTCGTGCCGGCGGACCAGCGGATGACGGAGCGGCCGCCACTTGGCACGCTCCTTATCGGTGAAGACCAGCCCCTCCTTCATGCGGGAGCGCTGGAAATCATGCTCCAGGATCAGCCCGTCCAACTCCGCCTGACGGGACGCCGGCAGAGCCTCCCACGCGGCCTGCAGGTCCGCCCATTGGGTGGCGCCGCCGGTGGCCGGCATCCGCCGCGCCGACAGGAACGAATAGCGGGCCGGGGCCTGATAAAAGGTGCTGTCCGAATGCCATTGCTGATTCGAGCGCAGGAACTTCGACAGCCGCGAGTCCGGATCGCGCAAACTGCCGTCGGATTCCCTGTTGGACATGAACGCCACGTGCTGGGACGGTTCCATCAGATCGTCTTCCAGCGGCCCAAAGCGCTTTGAAAAGGCCACCTGCTGTTCGTCGGTCAGATGCTGGACCTTGAATGCCAAAACGGCGTGTTCGAGCGCGGCCTGATGCAGCACCTCGAAGAGCTCATCATCCAACGGCTGGCTGATATCGATTTCGGTCACCTCGGCGAAAAATGTCTCACCGAGCCGGGTTATGCGGGGTCCGCCGTCCAACGGCATTGCCTGTCCTCCCCTTGAGTAATCGTCCCTAATAATCGTCTTTCGCTTCACCTTCGGGTGTGACCAGATCCTGGTCGATGGGCTCGCCGCCCAGATCGACGATCATGGTTTTGATCTTGCCGACGATCTCTTCCAGCTCCGCCTCGCTGGTGCCGCGGGACACGAGCGTGCAGCCGAACTTGCCGGCGCGGCGGAACGGATAAGAGCCGATATCCACGTCCGGATGCTCGTCCTGGATGGCGCTGAGGCCCTTGGCTACCGCGCCTTCCGGCAGATAACAGGCGACCGCGGCGGAGAGCACCTTGTCCCCGCTTTGCAGGGTCAGGGCATAGCCTTCGAACATGGCGCGCATGATCGACGGCACGCCGGCCATCACATAGACATTGTCCATGCGGAAGCCCGGCGCCTTGCTGACCGGGTTGTAGATCAGCTCCGCACCAACGGGAATTTCCGCCATCTTGAGGCGCGCTTCGTTCAGATTTTCCTTGGCGATGAAGCTTTCCAAAAGCTCGACCGCTTCCTTGCGGCGCTCTATCTCCACGCCGAACGCCTTGGCGACGCAGGCCGCCGTGATGTCGTCATGGGTCGGGCCGATGCCGCCCGTGGTAAAGACGTAGGTATACTTGGCGCGGCACTCGTTGAGCGCACCGACGATCACCTCTTCCACGTCCGGGATCACCCGGGCTTCCTTGAGACGAATCCCCATCTCGGTCAGACGCTCGGCCAGCCAGTGCATGTTGGCGTCCTTGGTCCGGCCCGACAGAACCTCGTTGCCGATGATCAATACACACGCCGTGATGGTTTTACTGTCCGCCATGATGTCCCTGTGTTTCGTAAATTTCGCCGCCATCATTGGCGGATTTTCCGCCGATGGCAAGGGGCACAGTGGCTACAAAAAATCCTGCAGCAGCGCGACCAGGGGCTCATCCGCCGGCGGCATGGGATAATCGCCCAAGCGCAGGGGGCGCACCCATTTAAGCTCCTGGCCTTCCTGCGGCGCGGGCGTCCCCTTCCACACCCGGCAGAGGAACAGCGGCATCAGCAGGTGAAAATCGTCATAGGCATGCGAGGCAAAGAATAATGGCGCGAGGCAGCTATGGCTGACATCGATGTCGAGCTCTTCCTGCAGTTCCCGGATCAGGGCGGATTCGGGCGTCTCACCATCCTTGACCTTGCCGCCCGGAAACTCCCAGAGACCCGCCATTGCCTTGCCTTCGGGGCGCTTGGCGATCAGCACCCGGTCATCCATATCCAATAGCGCCACGGCGGCAACCAGCACAATCGGTGCGCCGGCCTTGGACGTCCGGACCTCCGCTTCCAGGCAGGCCGGATCAGGACCGGTAATCGGCATTGATCGAGATATAGCCGTGGGTGAGA
>JAYQGD010000318.1:0-4001 GCA_038140415.1 Rhodospirillaceae bacterium | reverse complement strand
GGGTGGTCGCCATGCTGAACGGCATGGAGCTCTTCACCATGGGCTTTAGCTGGGGCGGGTTTGAAAGTCTGATGATCCAGACCACACCGGCGCGCGCGCGTACCTCGACCACATGGGAGGCCACTGGCCCGACGTTGCGGCTGCACGCCGGCCAGGAAGACTCGGACGATCTGATCGCCGACTTGGACCAAGGCTTCAAACGCCTGAATGGGGAGGCGTGAGATGGCGGACAAAAAGCACACCGATACAAACCTGGTTCATGACGGCAGCCATCCCGAGGATCACTACGGCCTGATCAACCCGCCGGTCTATCACGCATCGACGGTCAGTTATCCGACGGTCGCCGCGTTGAAGGAAGCGCGGGCCAATCCCGAAGACAATTTCATTTATGGCCGCCGCGGCACCCCGACATCCTTTGCCCTGGCCGAGGCCATTGCCAATCTGGAAGGCGGCTATCGCTCCATTCCTGTGAATTCGGGCCTGTCGGCCATCTGCACGGCGATGCTGGCGTTTGTCGAGGCCGGCGATCATGTTCTGGTCTGCGACAGCGCATATGGCCCGACCAGGAATCTCAGCGAAAAGTTCCTCAAACGCTTCGGCGTGGAGACCAGCTACTACGATCCGCTGATCGGCGACGGCATCAAGGAACATTTCCGCCCGAACACCAAAACCATCTATGTGGAATCGCCGGGCTCTCACTCCTTCGAAGTGCAGGACATTCCCGCCCTCTGCGATGCCGCCCACAAGGCCGGGGTCAAAGTGGTAATGGATAACACCTGGTCCGCAGGCTATTTCTTTAAACCGTTCGAGCACGGGGTCGATGTCTCGGTCCAGGCGGCGACCAAATACTATGTCGGCCATTCCGACGCCATGCTGGGCGCGGTGACGTGTTCCAAGGAAACCTTTGAGCAAGTGCGTGAGTCTAGCCGGGTTCTCGGCTATCACGCCGCGCCCGACGACGCCTATCTGGGCCTGCGGGGCATGCGCACCCTGGCCGTCCGCATGAAACGGCATGACCAAAACGGGATGAAGGTGGCGGAATGGCTTGCCGGCCAGCCTCAGGTAAAGACGCTCCGGCATCCGGCGTTTGACTCCTGCCCCGGTCATGAGTTCTGGAAACGGGACTTCACCGGCTCTTCCGGCTTGTTCAGTGTGCTTCTGCATGAATGCTCCGACGAGGCCGTGGCGGCGCTGATCGACAATGTGGAACTGTTTGCATTGGGCGGCAGTTGGGGAGGCTATGAAAGCCTGATCTTCCGCACGGACCTGACCCGCACGGTTACAGACTGGGATCTGAAGACGCCCTGCATCCGCTTCCATATTGGCTTGGAAGACCCGGACGATCTGATCGAGGATTTAAAGGTCGGGCTGGACTGCTTTACGAAGGCGGGCTGAGCGCCGACTTGGCCAAACCCAACAGATAAAGGACGAGCGCCGCCGCAACAATGGACGGGCCCGCCGGCGTGTCCCAATAGAGCGACGCCATCAGCCCGCCAATCACCGAGATCATGCCGATAACGGCGGCCAGGATGGCCATCTGTTCGGGTGTGCGGGAAAAGACCCGCGCGCCCGCCGCCGGAATGATCAGCAAGGCCGCCACCAAAAGCACACCGACCACCTTCATGGCGGTGGCGACCACCAGGGCGATCAACACCATGAAGGCCAGATTGATGCGGCCCACCGGCACCCCTTCGGCCGCCGCCAGGTCCTCGTCCACGGTCACCGTCAACAGGCTCGGCCAGAGGAAAACCAATACGGCCAGTACAATGGCGGCCGCGATATAGGTCCACAAGACCTCCTGGCCGGTCACCGCGAGGATGTCGCCAAACAAAACCGCCATCAGATCGACGCCCTGATTGCCCATGAAACCGACAACAATCAGCCCTAATGCCAAGGTCCCATGGGAGAGAATGCCCAGCAGCGTGTCGCCGGCCAGTACGCTCCGGCGCCGGCGCAGGGCGACGAGAAGAACGGCCACACTCAGACAGACGGCAATAACGCCGAGCCCGAGATCAATCCCGGCCAAGAGACCGATGGCGACACCAAGGAGCGCGGAATGAGAGAGCGTGTCACCGAAATAGGCCATCCGCCGCCACACAACGAAGGAGCCTAAGGGCCCGGCCACCGCTGCGACTGCGATCCCGGCCAACACGGCGCGGAGGATGAAATCATCCATGATCGTGGCCCTCATGATGATGACCATCATGTTCGTGGTGATCTCCGTGGTGATGCACCACGTGGCCGTCCACCGTGTGGGTGTGGTCGTGATCATGATGATAGAGCGCCAGGGTGGCCGCCACCTGATCACCGAACAGCGCCACATAGCTCGGATCACGGCTGACGGCCTCCGGATGCCCGGCGCAGCACAGATGATTGTTGATGCACACCACCCGATCCGTCGCGCTCATCACCAGATGGAGATCGTGAGACACCATCAGCACGCCACAACCCCGTTGATCGCGGATTTTCTCGATCAACCGGTAAAGCTCCGCCTGGCCACTGATATCAACGGCCTGGGCGGGTTCGTCCAAAACAAGCAGATCGGGATTGCGTAAGAGAGCCCGGGCCAGCAGCGCCCGTTGAAACTCGCCGCCCGACACATCATGGATCGAAGAATTAACAATGTGGGCAACGCCGGTTTCTTCCAACACGGCTTGGCGTTGTCCTTTGCCACCCCCGGATGACATCCCGACAAAACGGCGCACGGACATGGGCATATTGCGATTGAGGCTGAGACTTTGCGGCATATAGCCGATGGTGAGGCCGGCCCGGCGCACAACACTGCCAGTCGTCGGCGCGATGAGACCCAAAAAGGTCTTGATCAGCGTGCTCTTCCCTGCGCCGTTCGGCCCGATCACGGTGACGATTTCCTTTTCCCCGATGGAGAGATCAATCCCGTTCAGAATATCCCGCCCGTCCAGCCGTACCGACAGGCCCATTGTGCTGATCAGCGCGTTGGTGTCCGTGGTTAAGCTGTCCGGCATTGGGGGCACCTTCCGGTCGCTTCAACGGTTTGGGTGGAAATATCAAAGCCCCGGTCCTTGGCCGTGGCGGCGACAGCCCGGTCGACTTTTTCGTCTTCAATCTCGACCGCGTCGCCGCATTCATTGCAGATCAGGAAAAATCCGGCGTGGGGATGATCCGGATCGGCGCAGCCGACAAACGCGTTGAGGCTCTGAATGCGGTGCACCAGCCCATGCTCGATGAGAAAATCCAAAGCCCGGTATACCGTCGGCGGCGCGGCGGAGCGCTGGTCGTTTTTGAGGATATCCAGAATGGCGTAAGCGCCGACCGGCTTATGACTGTCCCAGATGAGTTCCAACACCCGGCGGCGCAGTTCGGTCAAGCGCACGCCCTTGCCGGCGCAAAGCTCCTCCGCCCGGTCCAGGGCATCGGCGATGCAGTGATCGTGGTTATGGTCACCCGGCCATTCATCCAATGGCGCGGCGCCGTCATCGGCGGACATGTCATTCTCCCAGGGTCTTAGTCGCTTCGTTATTGACAAATGTTATACTGTAACATAATAAGTGTTATACTATATCATAACAAGACGTGATTCACACTAGGCCACCATGCGTACAATCATTGCTCTTCTTCTGACACTCTGTGTCTCATTTGCCGCGACCTCGGTCCAGGCTGCCGGCCCGTCGGTCACCGTGTCCATTCAGCCGCTCCATTCCATCGCCGCGAAACTTATGAACGGCGTCGACACGCCCCATTTGCTGTTGCCCCCCACCGCGTCCCCGCACCATTTCTCCTTAAAACCGTCTCAGGCGAGAAACTTGCGAAAAGCCGATCTGATCATCTGGGTCGGACCCACGCTCGAAGCCGCTTTGGCGAAACCCATCAGCTCTCTCAACGCGACGACTCGGGTTCTTTCCATGATGGAGACGCCCGGCCTTACCAAACACCCGCTGCGGGAGGGAGACGACTGGGCGCATGATCACGGGCACGACAAACATGGGCACAAGAATGACGGACACGCGGCCGATCCCCATATT
>JAYQGD010000317.1:0-4016 GCA_038140415.1 Rhodospirillaceae bacterium | reverse complement strand
CCTCAGGGTCGGGCGTTTCGCTGATGCGCTTGTCGGCGTTTAGTTTTTTAACAGCCCGGCTAACATTGCCCTTGTCCATCTTTGTCAGGTCGCAAATATTGCGCGCCGTCATTGACCCGACGGTTTCCAGCACGACCAGAACCCGCCACTCCGTCATGGTGACACCGCATTTGCTGAGATAGGCCCGGCTCGCCCATTGGGAAATCACGTTCCCCAAAGTCGTGATCTGGAACGCCAGCCGGTCTCGGATATCGAGTTCGTCGTCAGGGTCCAATTTTGCCTTTATCTCATTCATGGTCTCAACCTTAAGCTTCGTGCACCGGTAACTCGTCCATCATCTTGCCGGGCCGGGCATGGATCATGTCGGTCAATTCCTTTTGCAGGGCCGCATACCCGGCATCGTCAAAAAGGTTGTCCATCTCGTCCGGATCATTCTTGAGGTCATACATTTCACCCGCACCGGAAATCAGCTCGAGCGTCAGCTTGGCGTCTTTGGTCCGGACGGTGCGGAGGTTCAACTCCACACCGGTGCGGCTTGGCTGCTGATTCCATTCGCTGTAGGCGACGTCGCGCGTCCCCTGCCCTTCAATAAGAGACCGCAGAGACTCGCTTTGAATATCAGCCGGCTTCTCGACACCGGCCCAGTCATAGAAACTGGCGGCCAAATCAAGTGTCGAGACCGGGTCATCGACCACCTTGCCCGCCGGCACGTTCGGCCCCTGCATGATCATGCCAACCCTGAGCAGCGCCTCATACGGCGTTGGCCCTTTCAGATACAGGCCATGATCCCCCAACAGATCGCCATGATCGGACGTGAAGATCACCACCGTATTTTCATCCAGGCCGGTCTCGCTCAACGCATCCATGATCCGGCCGACACCATCGTCGATGAAAGATATCTCCCCATAATAGTTGGCCGTCATTTGGCGGAGTTGTTTGTCCGTCTGCGGCACAATGCGAGAGTATTCCAGGCGAAGAATTTTTTCCCGCTCCCTCTTGGCCTGGGGCACGTTTTCCAGGGATGCCCTGTGCCACCAGGGACGGCGATCCAGGTCCCGCTCATGAGTGCGCGAGATATCAACATCATCTTCATGATGCAGCCGGCTCCAAGGTTCCGGGCAGTCAAACGGATGGTGCGGATCGGGATAAGAGGCCCACAAACAAAACGGCTCCTCCTGATCGTGCCGGCGGAGGTAGTCGATGGTCCGGTCGGTCACCCAGGTGGTCGAATGCCAGGCGGCCGGCAGTTTAGAAAACCAGGTCTGCGCACCTTCCTGGACAGGGCCGAAATCCTGCGCCCAGAGGTCCCAGGCTTCGCCCTCTTCACCATGGCCCCAGAACCAGCGCTCAAACTGCTGCCCTCGGGGCGGTTTCTCACACGGCAACAGATCATGCCAGTGCCCCAGGATCATCAGCTCCGCATGGTCATATCCCATATAGGGGCCCGACCAGTCGTCGGGAAAATCGGCGGACTGGGTCCGAGATTCAGGTGCGCCGTAGGGCGTGCAGTTGGGATTGTCGCCGAAGTGCCCCTTGCCGATAAAGGCGCTGGCGTAGCCGTGATTAGCCAGGGTCCGGGCCCACCCCGTTTCGCCGATCGCCGGATCAAGGCTCACGTGATTGTCGTAGACGCCATGACTGAGCGGCAGAAGCCCGGTCAGGATGGAGGCGCGGGCCGGCTGGCACACCAGATTGGGCGTAATTGCCGCGCTGAAGCGCGTCCCGTTGGCCGCCATTCGATCCAGATGGGGCGTCCTGATCTTACGGCCCTCAAAACCGTAGCAGTCCCAGCGGTGCTGATCCGAGGTTATCAGCAGAATGTTTGGGCGGTTGGCCACGCGCCGCTTTCTCCCTGTGTTAGTCTTCTTGATGACGATTTAATTGTATCGTCAACTAAATGGGATGGCAATTGACCTTGGCGATCAAACACTCCCCCGCTCTCGCGTGTTCTCGCGTCCAGACATAACCGGGAAATTTAAACCAGCGACTTCGGATCGATCGGGCCGTCTGTGTTTTCAGACGCTTCCTTCACCGAATCCCCGATCTTGTTGCCCCGCTGGGTCGCCGGGCGCTCGTTGATCTGCTCGAACCAGCGTTTTACGTTCGGATAATCGTCCAGGCTGACACCCTGGCGGGGATGGGACCGCGCCCAGGGGTGGGCAGAAATATCGGCGATGGTATACTCGCCGCCCGCCACATATTCTGACACGGACAGGCGCTTGTCCAAAACGCCGTAAAGCCGCGCGGCTTCCTTGGCAAAACGTTCCACAGCGTGGGCATTGGCGTCTTTGTCGTCGAGGTTATTGAAGTAGCCCTGCTGGCCCAGCATCGGAGCCATGCCGCCGATCTGCCACATCAGCCACTGCATCACATTGCTGCGTTCGGTCGCGTCGACGGGTAGGAACTGACCGGTTTTCTCCGCCAGGTAAATCAGCATCGCGCCGGTCTCGAAAACCGAATGGGGTTTGCCGCCGGGTCCGTCCGTGTCGATCATCGCCGGGGTTTTGTTGTTCGGCGAGAAAGCCAGAAATTCGGGCTCGTGCTGCTGGCCCGCGCCTATATTCACCGGGTGGATTTGATAGTCGAGGCCGGTCTCTTCCAGCATGTAATAGATCTTACGAGAGTTCGGCGTCATCCAGCCGTATAGGTCGATCATCTTGTCTTCCTCCTGAGGTGAAAACGGCGGGCCCGAAGACCCGCCGCTCTCAATTCGCGTTAAGTGCGAAGGGTTACTTCACCCAGCCGAGTTCCTTCGCGGCTTTCAGGGCGCCCGGGTGCCAGGGCATGTAGTCCGGCGAAGCAAAGTCGCCGGGCTTCATTTTGTTGAACAGCGCCAAAGACGCACCCAAATGCTTGGTGTTGGTCGCCAGACCCTTAGCGATCTTGTAGACCGTATCCGCGCTCGTGTCTTTGTGCGTGAACAGGATATAGTCGAACTGGATCAGGTTGGTCGGGCCTTTGATCCCCGGAATTTTGGTGTTGGCGATCTTCGCAATCGAACCAGGCGCAAGGGCCTTGATCTTCGCGACAGCTGCCGGGGAGTCGTCCAGGCTGACATGGACCCAACCGCCACGCTTACGCATTTGGGTCATGATTTTGCGGCCGGCGCCGTTGCCAAGGCTGATCCAGGTGATGTCCGTCTTGCCTTCGCCCATGGCGAGGATGCCCTTCACGAAACCGGAAACTGGTACGTGTTTGAAGTCCTTGTCATAATCCATACCGCCGTTGGCGAGAGCCGCGCGGATCCAGGTTTCGATGGCGGTCAGAGAGGTATACTCGGACGTGATCCGCATACCTTTCATCTTTTTCAGATCGGAAATGGTGCGCACACCGGCATCGGCGGGCACGGCCAAGCCGGCCACCAGCGGGAACATGTTACCCACGAGGCGCAGATTGCTCTGCGGTCGGCCTTTGAAGGAGCCTTCGCCCTTAACCGCCTGAGCGGCTTCAAGCGCGTTGGTGAAACCGTAGTCCACTTCGCCGCGGTTGATGATCGGGATGTAGGTAGTCGAACCGCCCATCGGACGCGGACGACCGGTCACGCCATCGACTTTCTCCGTCACCGTCTTAGAAACGGCAATACCGGCCCGGTAGCCGAGGCTACCTTGCGGGTTCGTGGCGAATACGGCGACCTGGGCTTCCGCCGTCGGCGCGCTGACGGCAAACGCCGCGGCAATCGCCGCCGTCGCCACCGTTGTTGTTGCTAAAAGTCTCATACTTTCCTCCAACTGTTGAAAGGTTTGTGGTTAGGGTTAAAAAAACGCGGTTAATTCATCATAGCCTATGGCGCCTCTGCACCAACAGAGGTGTTTCCCCGCACGGCAAATTTTTCAAAAGCGAAGATCGCGATGCCGACGACGACGCCACTGATATTGATGATCGGCGCCACCTCAAAAATGCCATGCGGCAGCAATGCCGCCAGGCCGGCCGCCGCCATGAGCAACCTGATCGGCGGATGGAGCTTTCGGGTCAAATAGCCGACCACAGCGACTGACGCGAAATACAAGCCCAAGACT
>JAYQGD010000316.1:0-4037 GCA_038140415.1 Rhodospirillaceae bacterium | reverse complement strand
CGGTTGGCCAGCTCAAACGCCAGCGGATGCGCCACCTGATAGCTTGGTGCGAAATCCAGGCCCATGACCTGATCCCGAACCGCATCGGCAATCTCCGCCCGGCCATGCCCGGCGTTCACGCACCAGAGGCCAGACGCGCCGTCGACGATCCGGCGCCCGTCGGACGTCGTATAAAACATACCCTCGGCGCCGCAGATCAGCCGGGGGCTGCTTTTAAACGCCCGGTTGGCCGAAAACGGCATGAAAACCGCGTCGAGATCATTGGGAATTTGCATCGGTTTTGCCTTTATTGGGGGCGTAAACGGCACAATCTCCCCTAAATCCAACGATATTTCAACGGTTGTTTCCCGGAAGCGCACCGCAGTGAAACAATTTGTAACAAATCCAAAATACGGCCGACACCTGGTTGAAACTACACATCCCATCCCAACTTAACCCTAACAACTCATCCAGATTTTCAGAGAGCGAATGACTCTCGGGAGCTGAGAAAGGGCAATAGAGATGAATATGAAAGCTATTGAAAACCTCTCCATCAAGCAAAAGCTGTTTGGGGGCGTCGGGATCGTACTGATCCTGATGGCGATGGTGTTTGGCTTCGGATTTAAAGGCTTTGTCACCGTCGGCCACGAAATCGATGAAATGGCGATCGCCGCGGAAGAAGTGGCCGAATTCGCCATTATCGAAGCGAAATTCCTGAAAATGACCGGCTATGCCCGTGAATTCGCCAACAACGGCAAGGACGAGGAAGCCGAGTCCTTCCAGAAACTGGCGAAGAACCTCGCCCCGCAAATCGACGCGGTGATCCCGAAACTCGCCGCCAATCCGGACGTGCAGAAAACGGCCCAGCACCTGAAGAAAGAGTTCGATATTTACGTGGCCGACTTCTCCAAGGCCGATCATTTGAAGCATGAATTCCTTGATCTACTGGGCAACAAGCTGGAGCCCGTCGGCAACAAGATCGTCAAGGATCTGGAAATCCTGTTCAAGCATGCGTCGGCGTCGGGCAATCTGGCGTTCACCGTCTCCGCCGCCAGCGCCATGGAGCATGCCCTTCTGGCCCGTATCTATGCGAATGAATTGGTGGGCCACAAAGACACCAGCGTCGGCGACAAGGTGAAGCAGTAATTCGCCGCCTTCGCCAAATCCGTTGACGCGATGAAAACCTAGGCAACTTCGCCGGAAGATCAGAAACTGATCGCCGAAGTCGCCAGCCTGCTGGCCGCCTATCAGACAACCTTCGCCAAAGTGCTCAAAGACGAAAGTGAGCTTCGCAACCTGGTCGACCTTCATATGAAGGATGCGGCTAATCTGTTGATCAAGGATTCCGAGGCGCTGCAGAAGGTCGCCCTGGATCACGAGCATCACATTCAAAAGCAGTCCAAGTCCGAAATCACCCTGGCCGAAGTCGAAATGGTGATTTCCGGTATCGCCGGCATCCTGTTGGGCATGCTGATCGCCTACCTGCTGTCCAAGGTCATCTCCACACCGGTCACGCATATGACCTCGGCCATGGCGCAACTGGCGGACGGCCAGCTTGAGGTGGACATTCCCGCCCAGGGCCGCAGGGACGAGATCGGCCGGATGGCGGCTGCGGTCCAGGTGTTCAAGGAAAGCGCGATCGAGAACAAACGCCTCGAAGAAGAGGCGGCGATCCAGCGCGAAGAACAAAAACGCCGCGAGGAGGAAGAACGCGAAGCGGAGGAGCAAGGCCGTCTCGAGAAAGAAGAGATGGAACGCAAGCAGCGTGAGATGGAAGCCGAGCGAGAAGCGCAGGAGCGCAAGGCCGAGCAGGAACGCCTCGAAGCGGAACGCTAAGTCGAACGCCAGAAGGCGGCCGAGCAGGAACGCAAAGCCCGCGAAGAAGCAGAACGCGCCGAGAAGATCGCCCTGCTCACCTCGCAGTTCGATGCAGGCATCACCAGTGTTCTGGAAACCGTCAGTAGCGCCGTCGGTAACCTCAGCGCCACCTCAACCAAGCTCAGCAGCACCGCTGACGCGACAAACCAGCAGGCTACGGCGGTTGCGGCAGCGGCGGAACAAGCCTCCGCCAATGTGGAGACGGTGGCGGCGGCGTCGGAAGAGCTGGCCAACTCGGTCAACGAAATCTCCGAGCAGGTCAATCAGTCGGCAAGCACCGCTTCCCGCGTCGTTAAAACCGCGGAAGAAACGAATGCCAAGGTGCAGGGACTGGCGGCTGCCGCTGACAAGGTCGGCGAGGTGGTTGAGCTGATCAGCGATATCGCTAGTCAGACCAATCTGCTGGCCCTGAACGCCACCATAGAGGCGGCGCGCGCCGGCGATGCCGGCAAGGGCTTCGCGGTCGTGGCTTCCGAGGTGGGCAACCTGGCCAGTCAGACGGCCAAGGCCACCGAAGAGATCGCCGCGCAGATCACCGGCATCCAGGCGGCAACGACCGACTCGGTACAGGCCATTAATCAGATCACGGGCACCATCTCCGAGATCAACGAGATCGCCAGCAGCATCGCCTCGGCGGTCGAGGAACAGGGCGCCGCCACCCAGGAGATCGCCCGCAATGTGGAGCAGGCCTCCACCGGCACCCAGGAGGTGACCACCAACATCGCGGAAGTCTCTCAAGGAGCCAACGATACGGGCGTCGCGGCCAACGACATGAAAGCCGCCGTCAACTCTCTGTCATCGGAAGCGGATGTGCTCCGCGACCAGGTCGAAACCTTCCTGAAGGAGATTCAGGCCGTATAGTTCAACGCAACAATAGGTAGACTTTAGACCCGGCTTCGGCCGGGTCTTTTTTTTTACCGCTGCGCCTGCATCTCGAACAGCGTCCACAGCCCGGTCATCAAGAGCACCAGCGCCCCCAATTGATGCAGCGCGGCAAGTGAGATGGGCACCACCAGAAGCAGCGTGGAAATGCCCAGGACGACCTGCACGACGGCCATGGCGGCGAACGCGTGCACGGCAGCGCGTGCCGGCGGCCGCAGGTCCGCTCGCCGCGCCAAGGCCCAAACTGCGATCACCAGAACAAACGATGTCTCCGCCAGGATGCGGTGATCAAACTGAACGGTGGTCACGTTCTCGAACAAATTGATCCACCAGGGCGTCTCGCTGAACAGACCGTCCGGGATGAACTTGCCGTCCATCAAGGGAAACGTGTTGTAGGTGAGCCCCGCGTCCAGCCCGGCGACAAAGCCGCCCGACATCATGGTCAGAAAAACCCAGGCCACGGTGAAGGTCGCCAGGCCGCGCAAACCGGCGGGCGTGCTGTAGTGAGCCCGTACTTTGCCTTCTTTCCACAGGTCCATCGCCACCCAGAACATGTAACCGAGGATGAGCACGGCCAGGGCAAAGTGCGCGGTCAGCCGATATTGGCTGACGTCAGGCCGGTCGACCAGGCCACTCTTCACCATGTACCAACCGAGCACGCCTTGTGCGCCGCCCAGGACAAACATCACCGCCAGCTTCAGACTTAAGATTTTGCCGACCCAGCCTTTGACCACAAAAAACAAAAACGGCAGAAAGAACGCGACGCCGATCACCCTGCCCCACAGGCGGTGAATGTATTCCAGCCAAAAGATCGACTTGAACCCCTCGACCGTCATGTCCGCGTTGAGCTTCAGGAACTGGGGCGTCTGTTTATATAGCTCGAAAACCGCCGCCCACGACGCCTCGTTCATCGGCGGCAGCCAGCCGGTCACTGGCCGCCAGTCGACCATGGACAGGCCCGAGTGGGTCAGGCGCGTCAGCCCGCCCAGCACCACCATGATCACCACCATGCCGCACATGACAAATAGCCAGGACGCGATGGCGCGATCCCGGGACTCCGGCGGCGCGGAGAGTGTCGTCATAACGGCGGATTCCATGGGCCGGGTTCTCGCATAAATGGGGTCCGCCGCCAAGTGGGGAAAGGCACAGGTATTATTGATCAGCATAATTGTGTAAGGATAGCAGCCGATCATGATTGTTCTCGGCCTCAAATGTTTCAGCCACGACACGGGCGCGGCCATCGACTCCGATGACGGCGGCGCGCTGACCGAGCACGCAATCTCCGAGGCGCGTCTAAA
>JAYQGD010000315.1:0-4044 GCA_038140415.1 Rhodospirillaceae bacterium | reverse complement strand
GCTGAATGTAAGGTGGGTTCAGATAAATGAATAAACGGCACCTCTATTTCTTGGCGGCATTTTTGTGCGTGATCGGCGTGGGCGTAACCCTGATCAGGGTTTTCATCTTGGAATTTCCACTTTTCCCTCAGCAAACGGTTGAAACCTGGAGGGTTGAGGCGCGCGTTCAGTTCGAGGCACAGCAAAAGCCGGTGAGGGTGGAGATGAAGTTGCCCCTGGATACGCCGGGGATGACCGCCATAAGTGAGAGTTTTGTCGCCGCCGGTTACGGGCGAAATACCCGTCAGCGCGACGACAACCGGTTCGCGGTCTTCACCAAGCGCAAGGCGGAAGGCCGGCAGGTGATCCTGTTTCAAACCGTGATCCGCCGCACCCGGACCGCGGCGACGCCGGCTGCCGAAGAACCGACGAAGCTGGAGCGGGCGACGTTTACCGGCGCCCGGCTGGACGCCGCGCGCGCCCTGGCCGATGAGATTGACGGCTCTTCAGCCGACAACCGGTCTTTTCAGAACCTGATCAGCCGCAGGCTGGCCAATGATCCGGCGGGCGGCGTCGTTGCCCTGTTGCTGGGAGATGACCGGTCGAGCGGAAATGTCGCGCGGACGGCAGTGCAGATTATGGCGCTCGCCAATATTCCGGCGCGGGAAATTCACGGCTTTAAGCTGACCCCGGACCGGAGAGGCGGACAATTGACCCACTGGACGGAGGTGTTCGACCAGGGCGCTTGGGTGCCGTTCGATCCGGAAACCGGTCTGAACCGGACACCGGTTGATGCGGTGACCTGGTGGCGGGGCTCCAGCAAATTTTTGTCGGTCCAGGGCGGGGAAGGCATAGAGGTCGATTTTGCCGTCCGCCGGACCTTTGAGTTTGCTCTGCGCTCGGCCATCGGCCAGCAGAGGACGTTGAACAAACAGCTGGTCGATTTCTCGGTCTTCGGATTGCCGCTGCAGACCCAGGAAATCTATCGGGTCTTGTTTGTCCTGCCCTTCGGCATCTTGCTGATTGCCCTGTTGCGCAACGTCGTCGGCATCAAGACCATCGGCACCTTCATGCCGGTGCTGATCGCCCTGGGCTTCCGGGACACCGGTCTGGTCTGGGGCATTATCCTGTTCGGCATCGTGGTGGTTTGCGGCCTGGCGGTGCGCTCTTATATGGAACAGCTTAAACTCCTCATGGTGCCGAGACTGGCGACGGTCGCCACCGTAGTAATCATCCTGATGGCGGCGCTCAGCATCATCAGCTTTAACTTAGGGGTCGAGCGCGGTCTCTCCATCGGCCTGTTCCCCATCGTCATCCTGACCATGGCGATTGAGCGAATCTCCACCATTTGGGAGGAGCGGGGCGGCAAGGAAGCCCTGCATCAGGCGGGCGGCAGCCTGTTCGTCGCCATCCTGGCGTTCATCTTGATGAACTGGACATTCCTGCAGCACTTTATCTTTGTGTTCCCGGAATTCCTGTTGGTGGTTCTGGCGGCGCTGGTGTTGCTTGGCCGGTATTCCGGTTATCGCCTGACGGAATTGCCCCGGTTCAAGGTTCTGGCGGGTAAGTAAGGATGAACCGCCGCCGCCTTGGCGCGCTGGTCTTTTTCGCGGCGGTTTCGGCGGGCTCACTGCCGGCGGTCTCGCAGCAGCCTGTTCGGGCCACCCACGGTGTCTCGGTCTTTGATGATCTAAGGTATCCGGAAGGCTTTACCCATTTCCGCTACGTCAATCCGGCGGCGCCCAAAGGCGGCACGATCAAGGTGCGAGGCATCGATGGTTTTGACAATTTAAACCCGTTCATTCTCAAAGGCGTGGTGCCTCTGAATATGGGTTTAACCTTTGACACGCTCATGACCCGGGCGACGGACGAATCAGATTCTTATTACGGACTTGTGGCAAGGACGGCGGAGATCGCCAAAGACCGGTCCTGGATCCCTTTTAACTTACGCCGTGAAGCCAAATTCTCGGACGGCTCGCCGATAACGGCCGACGATGTGCTGTTTAGCCTCAACAGCTTGGTCGAACACGGACATCCGCGCTTTGCGTTAAGCTATGGCCGGGTAGAGAAGGCGGAGAAGCTTTCTCCGCACAAGGTGCGGTTCACCTTTAAGCCCGGAGACAACCGGCAGATGCCTACCGTCATGGCAGGTTTACCGATTGTGTCGAAGGCGTTCTTCAACGGGAAAGAATTCGACAAAACAACCGTCAATCCGGTTTTGGGCAGCGGGCCATACGTGGTCGGGAGCTTCGAGATCGGCCGCAACATCACCTACGTTCGCAATAAAAAATACTGGGGCTGGAGCCTGCCGGTGAACCGGGGGCGCTATAATTTCGACCGTGTGCAAGTCGAATATTACCGGGACCGGGGGATCGCCTTCGAGGCCTTCATGGCCGGCGAGTATGATTTTAGAGAAGAATTCAACGCCAACCGCTGGTCCATCCGCTACAACAATGACGCGGTGAGCAACGGCCGTATCCGCCGGGAAACGCTGCCCGACAATCGGCCATCGGGTGTGCAGGCCTTTTTTATGAATCTCCGGCGGGGCAAATTCCGGGATCGCCGGGTGCGCCGGGCGTTGAATCTGGCCTTCGATTTCCAATGGACAAACCGGTCGCTGTTCTATGGCATCTACCGGCGCACCGAAAGCCTGTTCGAAAATTCTTATCTGGCCGCCGCAAAGGCGCCGTCCGAAGCGGAGTTGGAGCTGCTTTGGCCGTTTGCCGACAAAGTGCCGCCGAAGCTTTCATACCGAGCCATATCACGCGCCAAAAACGGACGGGTCCGGCAACAACCGTGCCAATCTGATCGAGGCGGCCAAATTGCTGGAACAGGCCGGCTGGCAGGTGCGCCGGGGACGGCTCGTGATTCCAAAGGGCGGCCGTTCCGGATCGAGTTTCTCATCCCGCAAGTTGGGTTCAAACGGATCATTGGCCCCTACCAGCGAAACCTGAAACGTCTCGGTATCGATACGCGCATCCGGGTGGTGGATTCGGCCAACTATCAACAACGGCTCTTGCAGTTCGACTTTGATATCATCATGCGCCGGTACGGCCAGTCCCTCACGCCGGGCGTGGAGCTGCGCGGCATATACGGCTCGAAACAGGCGGACGTGTCCGGATCGCGTAATTACGGCGGGATTAAAAATCCCATTGTCGATGCGCTGATCGAGAAAGTGATCGCCGCGCCGGACCGGCAGTCTTTGATCACGACCGTGCGCGCCATGGACCGGGTGCTGATGTGGAACGACTACATCATTCCCCAATGGTTCAAGGGCGCTCACAATATTGCCTATTGGAATAAGTTCAGCCGCCCCAAGATCAAGCCCAGATACGATCTGGGCGTTATTGACACCTGGTGGGTGGATCGCAAAAAGGAAGCCGCCTTGGAGAGTGACGAGGCGTCCGGGGGAGCACCCAAACAATGATGGCCTATATCACCCGCCGGCTCTTGCTGATTATTCCCACCTTGCTGGGCATTATGGTGATTAACTTTGCCTTGGTTCAAGGCGCGCCCGGTGGGCCCGTCCAGCAAGTCATCGCCCAGATGTCCGGCGAGGATGCCGGGGTCACCGGCACCATCGGCGGCGGCGGCGATGTCGGTGGCGGTACGGATTCGATCGGCGTGGTCGGCGATGGCGTTTACCGGGGAGAACAGGGCGTCGATCCGGAGTTCAAGAAGAAGCTGGAGAAGCAGTTCGGCTTCGACCGGCCATGGCACGAACGGCTGATAAAAATGATCGGTGATTATGTCCGGTTTGATTTCGGCAATAGTTTTTTCCGGGACGAGGCGGTTATCAATCTAATCGTCGACAAACTGCCGGTCTCTATCTCTCTCGGCCTGTGGACCACGTTGCTGACTTATCTGATTTCGATTCCCCTTGGTATCCGGAAAGCGGTGCATGACGGCACACCGTTCGATATCTGGACCAGCGGCATTATCATCTTCGCCAATGCCATCCCCAGCTTCCTGTTTGCCGTGCTGCTGATAATCCTGTTCGCCGGCGGCAGCTTCTGGGACCTATTCCCATTGCGAGGGCTGGTCTCCGACGACTGGGATCAGTTG
>JAYQGD010000314.1:0-4046 GCA_038140415.1 Rhodospirillaceae bacterium | reverse complement strand
TGACAGAGTGGATTACGTCCTTCTCGGCCTGACCCGTGCGCTTCACTGGATATGAGCTTAGTTGGTCTTCTTGATCAGAAAGACGTAAACGCCGCCATCCTCGGACGAGTCGACGAGCTCGTTGCCGGTCGACCGGCAGAAAGCGTTAAAGTCCGCGACGGAACCGGGATCGGTCGCCTCGACGCGCACTTCATCACCCACTGCGAGCTTTTTCAGCGCTTTTTTGGTCTTCACGATCGGAATGGGGCAGTTCATCCCCTTGGTATCAATGTCTACAGCAGCCATCCTTAATCCCCTAATTTTCCATAGGTGTTGGGAATCCTCAAACAACAGTACTTAATGTATGCATCCGGCTGATAAACTTCAATCTCGGTTGAGGCAAGCCCGATTGATTATTCTACTCAAAAGCCGGAAAGAGGTATTTAGAACATTCGATAAATAAAAGCAAATATCTATTTTCAAAAAATATTAGGTATGCAGTATTTATCTCATATTCTCTCTAGTTTAGTAGAATATATCACGATTATGGAGGAATATTATAAAAAAATCTCATATTTATGTTTAATATTTTAAACAACAAATATTTTATGTTGAATATGGGAGCGATGTCATCAGGGGAGGCGCGGGAACGGCCCGAATCCCCAATATATTCGAAAAAAGAATTAAGTCTCTGAATTAAAACAGTATTATTGAAATTTCAGCCGAGCCGGATGTCGCATGCATTTATGCCGGGCCCAGGACCCGAATATGGGGTTATCCGCGGCTTTCCGCCCCAATTTTATTTGAACGGACCCAAATATTACTCTAAAAATGTGCTATAAATCGTGCCCCTGACGGGTGCGGGCAATCATTAGGGTGGTAGCGCGATCCGCGAGGTTTCCGGTGAAGTTTGATCTGTTCATGGAGTTTGCGTCTCCCGCGTTTGCGGAGGTGAACGCCACAGCGGCGATTGCGGCCGGTATCGAAACCGCGATCGTGGCGGATCGTCTCGGCTATGACGCTGTTTGGTCGGCAGAGCATCACTTCGTGGGCGATTACAGCAACGCCGCTGCGCCGGAGATGCTTTTGGCCGCGATTGCTCAGGCGACGGCCAGTATTGGTCTCGGCTTCGCGATCTTGCCTTTGCCGCTGTATGAGCCCGTCCGTGTGGCGGAGAAACTGGCGACCTTGGATCATCTGTCCGGCGGGCGGGCGCTCTGGGGTGTCGGCCGCGGGGTGACCAAGACCGAGCTTAGCGGCTTCGGCATCGAGATGGCGGAGAGCCGCCAAGTGTTTATCGACCGCTATAAGACGTTACGCGCGATCTTGGACGACGGGTCGTTCACCCGCGACGGGGAGACTTATCATATTCGCCCGGCTATCAGCCCTGACCTGGCGCCGGGTTGGCTGGCGGCCGTGAGTCCCGACAGTGTGGATGTGGCGGCGGAACTGGGGCTCAACCTGATGACCGGTCCGTTCAAGCCCTGGCCGATGGTGAAATCGGATATTCGGCGCTACCGGGATTTGACCAAGGACAGGGTCGGCCAAACCTCGTTCACCATGGCGGTCTATTGCGACACCGATCATGAGCGGGCTCGTCAGCGGGCCGAGGAAGGCATCGTCTGGGTCTACGAGCGTATCCTGGAATTCGCCCGGCCGCTGCTCCATCGCCAGATCGAGGGCTATGAACATTACCGGAAGCTCGGCTGGATCGCGCAACTATTCCAGAAGGCCATCAGCCTGAAGACGCTTGAGGCCATGGGCCTGGCTGCCGTCGGCGACCCGGATCATGTGGCCAAGAAAATCCGCGCCGTCGAAGAGGCGGGCGTCGACCGGATCGGCATGGCCATCGGCGGCGGCGATCTGTCGGCCGATGAGATGGTCACCTGCCTGGACACGATGGCGAAGCACGTCCTGCCCCGGTTCCGTTCGGCGGAAATCATTCCCATGACATCGGGGGCGGCATGAGCACCCAGCTCGAGAAACTCACCGCTCACGGCGCGGACTACCGGGATCCGGTCGCGGCCATTGATTGGGACCGGGAGGACGGAGATACGCCCTGGCTGCCGCCCGAGATGCTGAGCCTGTCGGCCGGGGACCTGGGCGTCCCGGAACGGTCCAAACTGATCCAGCGGCTAAGCCAGGCCGAGTTTTCCCGGCTCTGCGCCGCCGGTATCTGGCTCGAAGGGTTGCTGATCAGCCGGCTGTCGGCCAAGGGGTTCTTGGAACTGCCGGCGGAAGAAACCCGGATCATGCTGCAGGAAATCCGCGAGGAGACCGGCCACAGCCTGATGTTCCTGACCATGATCGAACGCGCCGGTCTGCAGAAGACCCAGCTCTTGGGCCCAACACGACTGCTGACCTGGGTGGCGCAACGGCTGAACCCGGATCATGCGGCCTTTTGGGCGATGGTTTATATCGGCGAGACGGTGACCGACACGTATGCCCGGCTGTGCCTGAAGCGGGCGCAGGACGACGGCCAGGGGATCAGCCAGGTGGCGTCGGATGTTCTGAGCCTGCACCACAAGGACGAGGCCAGGCATATCGCCGCGGCGCGGGCTTTGCTGGCCAGCCGGATCGAGAAAATGGGGCTGATCGAACGGTTTGTGTTTTCGCGGACTCTTAAGTTCCTGTTGCGGGGCTTCCTCAAGGCGACGCTCTATCCGACGGCGGAAAGTCTGGAGCGGGCGGGCATCCCGCGCCCGAGAGAAATGGCGGCCCATGCGGCCCGCTGTCCCCGCCGGGCCGAGCTGGCGCGCCAATGCGCCGTGCCGGCACTGACCTTACTCGGACGCACCGCTGAACTTGCCCGGTTCAGCGTCGCGGATATTCGGCCATGATGGACGGCGCGCAACCTCTCATCGAACCGATGAGCCGGATCACCGGACCAAAGGGGCCGGTGTTTGTCAGCGGGGAGATTTACCGGAAACGGGCCTATGGCGCGAACCATCCGCTGACCATTCCCAGGGTGGAAATTGTCTCCGATCTCTGCCGCCGGCTGGGCTGGCTGGATGACAGCAATTTCATGGAGAGCCCTCAGGCCACCTCCGACGAGCTGACGGCGTTCCATGATCCGGCCTATGTCGAGGCGGTGCGCGACGCGACGGCCGCCGGTAAAGCCACCAAGGAACAACGCCGTTGCCATAGCCTGGGCACCATCGAAAATCCGATCTTTCCCCATTTGTTTGAGCGGGCGTCCATATCCGCCGGCGGTTCCCTCTTAGCGGCGGATCTGGTGGCCCGAAGCGGTATTGCGGTGAACTTCGGCGGCGGCACCCATCACGCGGCGCCCGGCGAAGCGCGCGGCTTTTGTTATTTTAATGATGCGGTTCTGGCGATCGGGCGGCTGCGGTCGATGGGG
This sequence comes from Rhodospirillaceae bacterium, assembly GCA_038140415.1. GTDB lineage: Bacteria > Pseudomonadota > Alphaproteobacteria > Rhodospirillales > UBA2165 > JAYPHU01. Next base: position 706 of record JAYQGD010000314.1, on the reverse strand, counting down.
CTGTCGCGTATTCTCTATGTGGACCTGGACGCCCATCACGGCGACGGGGTCGAATACGCTTTTGCCGGTGATCCGGACATTATTACGGTGTCCCTGCATGAAGCGGGACGGTGGCCGCAGACCGGCGATACCGGGTTCAATGCCTCGGCCGGTTTCTGCAATCTGGCGGTGCCCAAGGCTTTCAATGACGTGGAGCTGTCCTTTGTCGCCGATTACTTCCTCCGGCCTTTCGCCAATTACTTCAAAGCGGACGCGATCCTGATCAATTGCGGCGCGGACAGTCTGGCGGGCGATCCGCTGGCGTCCATGGGGCTTTCCAACGGGGCGCTCTGGTCGGTGATCCTTGATCTGGTGAGGATGACTCCCCGCGCCATCCTGGTCGGCGGTGGAGGCTATAACCCATGGACCACGGCGCGGTATTGGACCGGCCTATGGGGGCTGTTGAACGGCAAACGCCTGCCGGCGCGTCTGCCGGGAGAGTGCGTTGAAATTTTGAGTGGTTTGGATTGTGACCTGGTGGATGAAGAGGACCGGCCGGACACTTGGCTGACCACCCTGGCCGATCCGGCCATGGACGGCCCGGTGCGCAGTGAGGTCAGTGAGATCATTGATGTGGTGCGCCGGGGCTGGCAGCCGCCGGAAGACGCCGGCGAGACGAGAGGAAAGAAATATGTCATGGCTTGATCGCATTCTGGAGATCGAGGAA
>JAYQGD010000313.1:0-4046 GCA_038140415.1 Rhodospirillaceae bacterium | reverse complement strand
AGGAATACACCGGCTCTCACTTCACCTGCATCCAGATGCTGGAAAGCGCCATCGGTTACGAGCACATCAACATCGTGCAGGGCCGTCTGCCGCAAAAGCGGTATGACGGACTCAAAAGCGGTGAATACCGCGCTGTCACCGTGATGGAGCCGTTCATCAGCTTAGGGTTAAAGGAAGGCGCTCACATCATCGCCTCGTCCTTCTATCGCGGCGGCGAAGTGATCGGTCCGAACCTCACGACCGAGCAGCGGGAAACCTTCTACGAAGCCGAGAATGCCGCCGTCGATATGATCAATGCGGACTTCTACAAGTATGCGCACTATCTGACCGACCGCACCAAGGGTGCATTGGAGCCGAACGAACTGCTCCGCGCCTTTGTCCACTACAAGCACGTGGATTACTACGCGGAAGACCTGTTCAACCGCGCCTACGACTGGATGAAGGAACGCGACTTCACCGAAGGCCGCAGCGAGCACAACAACATCGTGTTTGCGTAGTACGTCGTTTTTAAGTTTGGAGAACGCGGGTGCGGCTCAGGCCGACCCGTGTTTTTCTTTGGCCCCGCTTCTTCTTCCTGCGTCGCCCCCGAGTTGCGCAGCAATTCTCGGGGGTCCATTTATCCTCGAGCAATAGATACCCGAGACTTGGCGCCAACTAGCGTTGGCCCCAACTCGGGCATGACGCATTAAAGGGCCGGATGGGGGGGGATTAAACCACCTTAAATATCGCGGCCGCCGTGTCGCCCAGGATCATGGTCTTTTCGCCGTCGGTCAGGTCGGCGTTTTCCACCACTTTGAGAGGGTTCGGATCGCCGATGGGGAACGGGTAGTCGGAGCCCAGCATCAGCTTCTCCGCGCCGACGACCGTCTTCAGGAAATTCAGCGCGTTGAGATCGAACAGCACCGTATCGAAATAGAGCCGCTTCAATCCGTCCACCGGGTCCGCATAGTCGTGGCCCGGAATTTCGATATTGCGGTTCAGCCGGCCCAGCATGTAAGGCAGTGCGCCGCCGCCGTGGGACAGGATGAACTTCATCCCCGGATACTTGATAAAGTGCCCGGAATACAAAAGCCGGGAAATGGCGATGGTGGTGTCCACGCCGCGCCCGACCGCGTTCATCATGCCGAAATCCAACAGGCGCGGATCACCGCAGCCGAACATGGGATGCAGATACAGGACGGCGCTCAAGGACGAGGCCGCTTCCCAGAACGGATCCAGGTCCGGATCGTCCAGAGTGCCGGAATTCCCGTGGGGCTGGGTGCCGATCATGGCACCGGCAAATCCGGCGTTTAAAGCTTCTTCCAGCACCTCCGCCGCCAGCTTGCCGCTTTGCAGGGGCACCGTGGCGAGCGGCACCAAGGGATCAATCCCGTCGGTGCCGGACATGAGATATTCGTTCAGAAACCGGCTCCAGGCCGCGCCTTCTTCCGGCGGCAATTCATAGCCGAAACTGTCCATCCAGCCGCCGTTGATCTGATGGGTGATGCATTGATGATCCATCCATTCCAGCCGCTGATCCGTATCCCGCAGTTTCGGCGAAATGGGTCGGGTCGCCTGCCCACCGGCAAAGGCGAGCTGGTACTTGTCCCCGTCCGCCAGCAGTTCCACGTTGGGGAAGCGGCTGATTTCCTTTTGCAGGGCGTCGAGCATCGCCTGAGGCGTGAAATGGGCGTGGGTATCAATGATCATTTGTTGCGTCCTTCGTGTAACAGGGCTTCGATATCGGTCATGCGCATGGGCAGTTCTTCCAGGCTCAGACCCAGCGGATAAAGCGCGTCATTGACGGCGCTGGCCATGGCGGCCGGCGCACCGAGATAGCCGCCTTCGCCCGACCCTTTCTGGCCGTGAGAGGTCAGCGGCGACGGTGTGCAGTGTTCCACATCCTTCACGTACGGCACCTCGAATGTCGATGGCATGACGTAGTCGACGAAAGTGCCACTCAGGAACTGGCCATCCTCGCCATAGGCGAATTTCTCATAGAGCGCCGCGCCGATCCCGTGGGCCACACCGCCGATGATCATGCCCCGCACGATATCCGGGTTGATTACCGTGCCGCAGTCATGGCCGATGAAATACTCATGGACGGTCACCTTGCCGGTGCCGGGATCGATCTCGACGAAGGGAATATGCGCCTGGAAGGAAAAACAGGGATAAAGCTGCACCCGGTTGTTTTCGTCCGGATAGTCGCCGCCCAGGGGCACCTGCATCACATGCAGCGCCTGCAGGCCCGGTTCCATCCCGTCCGGCAACAGGTCATAGCGGCGGTGGGCGATATTCACCAACTCCGCCCAGGTGAGTTTGCGGGACGGATCGTTGCGGTCGGAAATATCGCCGTTGTTGTATTCAAGCTGGTCGATCGGCACCTGCAGATTATACGCCGCGATCTCGTGCAGTTGTTTCTTCACCTTCTGCGCCGCGCCGTCCGCCGCGCCGCCCAGCATCACCGCCATGCGGCTGGCGACCGGGCTCCGGGTCGGCAGGCCGGCCAATGTATCCGCGTGAATAACGCGGATGTCGTCCGGGTCCTTCTGGAATTCCTCACCCAGGATCGTGGCGACCAGGGTCTCATGGCCTTGACCGGACGTGGTCGTGCCCATGGTGCCGATGATATTGCCGGTGCTATCGATCCGGACCTGACAGCCCTCCATGAAGGTGCTGATCTCCAGCTTCGGGTTCAGCAAGTATTCGAACATGTTGTTGCCGCCCGACGGCTCCAAACACGCGCCGATGCCGATCCCCGCCAGATTGCCGGCGGCGCGGATGTCATCCCGGCGCTTGACCAGTTTTTCGAAATCGGCCAGCTCCATGGTTTTTTCCAGCACCTTGTGATAGTCGCCGGAGTCATACTTGGTGCCCGTGGGATTGAGATAGGGAAACTCGTCATGGCGGATGAAGTTCCTCTGACGCACCTCAAGCCGGTGCATTTTCAAATGCCGGGCCACCTTGTCCACGGCCAGCTCGATCATGAAATTGGTCGGACCTTGGCCCATGCCGCGCACCGGCACCTGTCCTGTCTTGTTGGTGCTGACCGAGATCGGGTGATAGTGGACGCTGTTGATACGGTAGGGCCCGACCAGCGCGGCGATGGGCTTGCCGAGTTGGAACGGCCCCCTGCCCGGATAAGCCCCGCAATCATCGATGGCCTTGATCTTCATGGACTTGATGACGCCGTCATTGGTGAAGGCCACATCGGTATAGAAAATTCGGTCGGGGCCGTGGGCGTCGCCACCGGACATGTTGGTCAGCCGGTCCTCGATAAAGCGCACCGGCACGCCGCCCAGTTTCTTCGACAGATAGGCCACCAGCACCGTGTGCTTGATGCCCCGTTTCACGCCGTAGCTGCCGCCCACATCCACATCCTGGTGCACGCGGACGCTGTTCAGCGGCAGGCGCATGGCATTGGCGACCTGCTCCTGATAATTCGGCATTTGGATTGACGCCCAAACCTCCAGGCTTTCCGTGCCCCCGTCCCATTGGGCCATGGCGCCGAAGGTCTCAATCGGCACCGTGGACGACCGACCCCAGCGCGCCCGGAACGACAGCACGTGGTCGGCAGCGGCGAAGTCCTCTTCGACCGGTCCCCAGACGAAATCCTTCTCCAGCACCAGGTTGGTGCCTTGATCCGGATGGACCAACGGCGCATCGGGCTTCAGCGCTTCTTCCGGATCGACCACGGGCTCCAGCGGCTCGTAGTCCACCTCGATCAGCTCCACCGCATCTTCCGCCGTGTAGCGATCCTCGGCGACGACGGCGGCCACCCATTCCCCGGCGTAGCGGGTCAACTCATGGGCCAGCGGATACCAGCGCAGATTGGGCACGTCCGGGCCGTGGTAGAGCGGCGACGTATGCTCCGCCAGCTCATCCCCGGTCAAAACCGTCAGAACGCCGGGCACCGCCAGTGCGGCCTCCGCATTGATGGAGAGGATTTTGGCGCGCGGGTGGGGGCTCGCCAGGATCGCTACGTGTTTGGTGTCCTGCACCGCCACGTCCTGGATGTACTTGCCCTTGCCGGTGACGAAGCGTTTGTCTTCCTTCACCCGGCGCTT
>JAYQGD010000312.1:0-4053 GCA_038140415.1 Rhodospirillaceae bacterium | reverse complement strand
GTTCATAGATCACCTAAATTATCGTTCTGGTGGGGATGGCCAAGATGGTAATAACTGAAGAATTTCATCACCGCCAAGGTTGCGATGAAGTTGATCAACGCATAAACCAGGGCCAGATCTAAAAACTCGGGCCGGCCTGTCAGGAATCCCAGCACGGCGATCAACAGCAATGCCTTCGTGCCGACCACGTTCACCGCAAGAATGCGGTCATAGATGGTTGGGCCCATCACGCCCCTGATGATGGCCAGGAACATGGCGACCAAAATGGCGATAGACGCCACGATAAACATCAGTGCGCCTCCATCTTATAGACTTGCCGGTCCATGGTGCCGTTTTGCAGCTCCACGGCGGCTTCTTCGGTCAGCGCGTGGACATCAATCATGCCTTCGGCGACGGCCACGGAAATGGTGCCGGGCGTTAGGGTGATGGAATTCGCATAGGTGACCTGGCCAACTTCGGTTTCCTGGCTGGCTTTCGTGCGAAACATGACCGGAGAGATCGGCATGTCTTTTTTGACGATGATCCTAGCCACATCGATATTTGCTTTGAAAATTTCCCAGATCAGCCATGGCCAATAGGCGATTGCCCGGCGGCTGAGGTGGATTGGAAAGCCTTCATGATCCACGACCTCCATCCGGTGCGCGATCCAGGCAACCAAAATGCTGGACACGATACCGAACCCGATCAACAGAGGTGCCGTGTGTCCGGACATCAGCATCCAGAGGATAAACAGTGTGATGGCGAGGCCGATGCTTCTAGCCACGTCTCGTAGACTCCTGTGTGATCCCAATCCCTATATCAAACGGGGGCACCGTACCTAACGAATTAAGTAGATTCCCCCGTCGGCAAAAACCTAACGGCCTTTTTAAAACGCTTCAAGGAAGTTCGATGGCGTAATCTGAAACCGGGCGGATATCCTTGATTAGACGTTGTTTTAAGAGGAACTCAGCAAATCTGGCATATCGCTTGGTGTCTAACGCCGCCGGGCGGAGGGCGAATCTGGGCAGCGTGTCCCGCCAAGCCCGCTTATTGAGCTCGTCGTTCAGATTTTTATGCGCGCCGATGAACAGGGCCCAGCTTTCATTGGGGTGATTGACCAGGTATTGCATCCCTTGTTCCAGGGCGTCCATGAACTTGCGGTTGGCGGGCTCCGTCGCCTTGGCCTTGTTGGCGACGATGATCAGCTCGTCATATGGCGGCACACCTTCTTCCTCCGGGTAAAAAGCCCGGCCCGGTTTGTTGACGATGTCCATCTGGTTCAGCTCGAAATTGCGGAACGCGCCGATGACCGCATCCACTTTGCCGGCAACGATGGATGGGGACAGGGAGAAGTTGACGTTGATCAGCTCTATATCCTTTAGGCTGAGCCCGTGCTTGCTCAGCATGGCGGACAGGAGCGCATCCTCGAACCCGCCGACGGAGAAGCCAACTTTTTTGCCCTTGAGGTCTGAGATACTCTTGATCGGCCCGTCTTTCAGCACCACCAGGGAATTCAACGGCGTGGAAACCAGTGTGCCGATACGGATTAGCGGCAAACCTTCGGCCACCTGTACATGCAGCTGCGGCTGGTAGGAGACGGCCAGTTCGGCCTTGCCTGCCGCAACCAACTTGGGCGGATCATTCGGATCGGCGGGCGCCACCAGTTTGACGTCCAGGCCGGCGGCTTTGAAGTAACCCTTTTCCTGGGCGACGATCAGCGGCGCATGGTCCGGATTGACAAACCAGTCCAGCATGACGGTGATCTTGTCCTGCGCGTTGGCGCTGGAAATCGCGCCGCCGAGGGCGAACAAGAGGGCAAAAGTAAGTGTCCGAAGCATAAGCGTGTCCTTAGTCATTGCTTGGTTGTGTATCAGGCTGCCAGTGCAGCAGCCGTTTTAAAAGGGCATCCACCGTGAAATAGAGAACCACGGCGATCACCGCGAGGACGAACAGAGAGGCGAACATCACGTCGATCTGCATACGGCCGTTGGCGTGCAGCATGAGAAAGCCGAGCCCGCCGCTGGAGCCGACCCACTCCCCGACAATCGCGCCGATGGGGGCCACAGCGGTGGCGACGCGGAGGCCCGACGCGAAGGAGGGCAGGGCGGCGGGGATGCGGATCTGCCGAAGAATGGACCAGCGGCTGGCCCCCATGGTCCGCGCCATATCCAGATAGCCGAGCTCGGTCCGCCGGAGACCATCGAAGAAAGCGGCGGTGACCGGGAAATAAATGATCAGTGTCGCCATGGCGACCTTGGAGCCAATGCCGTAACCCAGCCACAGCACCAGGATGGGCGCGAGGGCAAATACCGGGATCGCCTGGCTGACCACCATGACCGGTAACAGCCACTGCCGGGCGGTGCGGAAATATCCCATGGCGAGCGCGCTGGCGGTGCCGAGAATGGTGCCGAGGATCAGTCCCAATAGGATTTCACCCAGCGTGATCCAGGCGTGTCCGGCGATCACGTCGCCCCTGTCCATCAGTGCCGTGGCGACCTTGGCAGGAGAGGGCAGAATGAACGGCTGCACGCCGGTGAGCGTCACTAAAACCTGCCAAGCCGCGATAAGAATGACAAAGATGAGGAGGGGGCGCAGGATCGTCATGCCGCCATCTCCGCTGCTGACTGCCGCAACCGGTCCAACAATTCCGCCTGCCGGGCGAGCAGCGCGGTGTCGTGCAGGTCCCTAGGGATGGCGTCCGCAAAAGTGAGCGGCTCGTCCAATGCTGCCGGCCGGCCCGAGAGGACATGGATGCGATGGCCAAGACGGAGCGCTTCCAGCGGATCGTGGGTCACCAGTAGAACCGTGCGATCCGCCAAAAGCTCCGCCGCTAAGTCCTGCAACTGAACCCGGGTGATGGCGTCCAAGGCGGAGAACGGCTCGTCCATCAGCACCACGGGCCGGTCTTCCATGAGGGTCCGGGCCAGCGCTGCCCGCTGGCGCATGCCGCCGGAAAGAGTCGTTGGCAGTAGCGTAGACTCATTCCCAAGCCCCACTTTGGCCAACAGGTCCTGCGCCCGGTTGATGTCGGCACCCGAGATCGTCTCATATCGCAGGCGGCGACCGATCAGGACATTGTCGAGGACGGACAACCAGGGCAAGAGCAAGTCCTGCTGGGCCATATAAGTGACCTGTCCGGGCAAAACCTCTCCATCGGAACAGGTGACAGTTGCAGACGCGACATCTTCTAGTAGACCGGCGACGAGCCGGAGCAACGTCGTCTTGCCGACGCCGCTGGCGCCCAGCAGGCAGGTCCAGGCCCCGCCGGCGATGTCGAACGCCAGATCGCGGAATAGGGGACGAGCGTCGAAATCCAGATGATCGATTTTGACCGAAATATCGAAAGAGCTGATTGGCGTTTGGTCTGACATGCACACTCGTCCCTAAGCCGGACTTAGCCGGATCAGGTTCGAGGGGTCGTTTCCCTATTGAAACCTCTCAGCCGGTTGCCCGGCTCCCCCCAGTGGTTAAGCCACTATGCCTGGGGTAAAGCGGGGCGGCAATAGAGTTCTGACCTCTCCCTAATTTACATTTTTATTGTATGACATGGGCCGCTGGTTTAGGTTTGAGCCAGCTTCGTCGGGTTTATCATAAATATAATAATTTCAATGACTTGACGGAACTAAATCAGCGAATTCATTCACTCACGCAAGGTTTGATTCATGACGCAGCTCGTCCCCCCGCACGGTTCGGACACCCTTAAGCCCCTTCTTCTGCCCGAAGCCGATCGCGCCGCGGAGAAAAGCAAAGCGGAAGGGCTGAAACATGTCCCTATGTCGTCGGCGGAAGTATGTGATCTGCTGCTGTTGTCTATGGGCGCCTACACGCCGCTCGACGGATTCATGGGAGAGGCCGATTGGCGCGGCACGTGCGTCGAAATGAAACTGGCCGACGGTGTTTTTTGGCCCATTCCAGTCACCGTTTCGGTTTCGCAAGACTTGGCCGACGATCTCGCCATCGGTGACGAGGTGGCCCTGGTCGATGGCGAAACTCAGCAGATCATGGGCACGATGACGGTAGAGGAAAAGTATTCGCCCGACCATCAGCTCCAATGCGAGAAAGTCTTCGGCACCA
>JAYQGD010000311.1:0-4060 GCA_038140415.1 Rhodospirillaceae bacterium | reverse complement strand
GTTCCTGCCCGACAAAGCCATCGACCTGGTGGACGAAGCGGCCAGCCGGCTGCGCATGGAGGTGGATTCCAAGCCGGAGGAGATCGACGAGCTCGACCGCCGGGTGATCCAGCTCAAGATCGAGCGGGAGGCCTTGAAGAAGGAAACCGACCAGGGGTCCGAGGACCGGCTGGAGAAACTGGATAAGGAATTGGAAGACCTTGAAGACAAGGTTGACGTTCTGATGGAACAATGGACCAGCGAGAAAGACGAGATCGCTGAGACCCAGAAACTGAAGGAACAATTGGACCAAGCGCGCATCGCCATGGAAAAGGCGCTCCGGGAAGGCCAGTACGAAGAAGCCGGCGAGCTGCAATACGCCCTGATCCCCAAGTTGGAGGAGAAACTGGCGGCGGCCGAAACCGCGGATGATCACAGCATGGTGCAGGAAACCGTGACCGACGAGCATATCGCCGGCGTGGTGTCCCGCTGGACCGGCATTCCGGTCGATAAGATGCTGGAAGGCGAACGGGAGAAACTGGTCGAAATGGAAGACCGGCTTGGCGCCCGGGTCATCGGCCAGCATGAAGCGCTTACGGCCGTCTCCAATGCCGTCCGCCGGGCGCGCGCCGGCCTGCAGGACAATCAGCGGCCTTTGGGTTCATTTCTGTTTATCGGGCCGACCGGCGTCGGCAAGACCGAGCTCACCAAGGCCCTGGCAGCCTTTCTGTTTGATGACGAAACCGCACTGCAGCGGATCGACATGTCCGAGTATATGGAAAAGCACTCTGTCGCCCGGCTGATCGGCGCGCCGCCCGGTTATGTTGGCTACGACGAGGGCGGCGCCCTGACCGAGGCGGTTCGCCGCCGGCCCTATCAGGTGGTCTTGTTCGACGAGATTGAGAAAGCCCATCCGGATGTCTTTAACGTGCTTCTCCAAGTGCTGGATGAAGGCCGGCTGACCGACGGTCAGGGCCGGACCGTCGATTTCCGCAACACGTTGATCATCCTCACCTCCAACCTGGGTGCCGAGATCCTGGCCGCTCAGGAAGAAGGCCATGATTCTTCGGAAGTGCGGGAACCGGTCATGGACGTGGTGCGCAGCGCCTTCCGGCCCGAATTCCTCAATCGGCTGGACGAGATCATCCTGTTCCACCGGCTGTTCCGGGAGCATATGAGTGGCATCGTCGATATCCAGATCAACCGGCTCAGGAAACGCCTGCTGGACCGGAAGATTACGTTGGAGCTGGACGACAAGGCGCTTACCTGGCTGGCCGATGCCGGTTATGACCAGGTCTATGGCGCCCGGCCCCTGAAACGGGTCATTCAGCGCTGCCTGGAAAACCCGCTGGCGACCATGATCCTGGAAGACGCGATCCATGACCGTGACACGGTCGCCATCAGCGCCGGTGACAACGGGCTCAAAATCAATGACGAGGAAATCGTCGCCGAAGCGGCTTAATTGGAGAGCTTTGCTTTGTTTTGGGCCATCTTGGTCGACGCCGGTAGGTCGGCGCGCCGCTTGTCCATCAACGCTTTCGTGTCGGTGAAATAGACCAGCTCCTGGCCCGTTAGTTTCTCGCCTGACGGCATCTTAATCCGGAGCGGATTGACCTGCCGGCCGTTTTTTATGATTTCATAATGAAGATGCGGTCCAGTGGACCGGCCGGTGGATCCCACATACCCGATAATCTGGCCCTGACGCACCCGGGTGCCGCGGTGGACCCTTGGATGTAACCGCGACATGTGGGCATAGGCGGTCTGGAAATCGTTGTTGTGCCGAATGCGGATGTAATTGCCGTAACCGCCGTTCCGGCCCCGCGCCACGACCGTGCCGCTGCCGCCGGCATAAATCGGCGTTCCCCGAGGTGCGGCGAAGTCCACGCCCCGGTGCACCTTGGTATAGCCCAGGATCGGATGCTTCCGCCGGCCGAACCCGGAAGACAGGCGTGCACCGTTAATTGGGGTCCGCATCAACGCCTTTCTGGCGGCCTGTCCCTTTTCATCAAAATAATCGATCAGGTTTTTACTGGTCTTGTGCCGGTAAAGGGCGCGCTCATCCCCGCTGAGGGTAAGGCTTCCATAAAGTACCTCGCCGTGCCGGGCGAATTCCTTGTCTTCGGTATAGAGGTTCTCATAAACAATTTCGAACCTGTCCCCGGACCGGATGCCCCGCTGAAAATCGACATCCCAGGAAAATATCCGGATGAGCTCCATCAGGACCGGGACCGGAACGCCGGCCTCGGTCGCCGCCACATAAAGGCTCGACTCGATCTTGCCGGTGGCGCGCAGCAGTCGCGTTTCGACGGCGGTCTTGCGCTTATTGACCTCGAACACCTCTTCATCGAGCCGCACCAGATTGATCTCGTGATAAATATCCGGCCGGATGATCATTTCGCTGAGACGATCATCTTCCGGCTTGGTGGACTGAGGATCAAACACCAGTTCCAGTTCCTGGCCCGGACGTAGCCTGCGGGGATTGTAGTGCTTGGAGAGCGCCTTAATGGCCAAATGCGCCTCTTTGTTCTCAAGGCCCTGGCGGGTCAATAATGCGATCAATGTATCGCCCTTCCCCACTTCCACGGTTTTGGTGAAGCGGGGCGGCGGCAGATCGCGCTCATCCACCGGGGTGATCGGCAAATACGGCACCGTCGTCGCCTGAATACTGGACAGGGTCATAGTGGACGGGATTTTTGCATCCCCCGGCATCCAGTCGCTGAACGTCAGGGGCGATACCAGACCGATGACGATCAGCAGCGGCCAGGGCAATCGGGCAGACAGACCCGTCACGCCGCCAAGACGTGAGGTCACCGGCCCGAACAGGCTGTTGATGGCGCTCCGTGCGTTCATGCTCCTATAAGACTTCTCTCTATTCCCTCTGCCTGTCCGGTGGCTCCTTGTGCCGCCTGATTGGGGCGGAAATAGGGCCCGGACAAGGCTATCTCGCAACATCGCCCTCATATTTGAGGGACGGCGCTAGTGTGCTTGCAAAGGTCTTAATAGAGTATTTCCTCCAGGCCAAGAAATTGTTGGGGAAACCGACAGAACCAAAGCCCTTAGATACAAGCGTCATATGTTGGTCATGCTACCAAACGGCATCAATTAATCGTATTATGATTAATTATGGAAACTAAGAATATGAATGGCTTCGATTTTTTAATTAACTAATATACGTATAATATTTATAAAGAATTGATTTTGATGATAAATTTAATTTATAAGCTCGAAAAAAGCGTTAAAACCGGTCACGCGCCACGAAATCTACATACGCAGGCGCGGCTTGCAGGAAGCGGCCGAACGGGCGTATAAACGCCCCGGATACGAGAGAGCTGATGAGCACGGAAACCACATCACACGAGCCAGACCGGCCGGTACTGGTCGCCCCCGGCGGGGAAACCAATATCCTGCTGCATTCCTGCTGCGCGCCCTGCGCCGGCGACGTGATGAACGAGATCACCCGCTCCGGCATCGACTATACGATCCTGTTCTATAACCCGAACATCCACCCCCGAAAGGAATACGAGCTCCGCAAGGACGAGAACAAGCGTTACGCGGACAAGCTGGGTGTGCCGTTCGTCGATCTGGATTATGACCGGGACAACTGGTTCCAGCGCACCAAGGGCTACGAGAACGAGCCTGAACGAGGCTACCGGTGCACGCTGTGCTTCGACATGCGGTTCGAGCGCACGGCGCTCTACGCTGCAGAAAACGATTTCAAGGTCTTCACCAGCACGTTGGGCACGACCCGCTGGAAAAACATGGATCAGATCAACGGCTGTGGCGTACGCGCCGCCGGCCAATACGACGGGCTTACCTACTGGACCTACAATTGGCGCAAGGGCGGCGGGGCCAACCGGATGGTGGAAATCTCCAAGGACGAAGAGTTCTACCAGCAGGAATACTGCGGCTGCGCCTACAGCCTGCGCGACACCAATCGCCACCGCATTGACCAGGGCCGCGACCCGATCCGCCTCGGCGTGAAATACTACGGCCGGGAGGAGTAGTTTCCTTTACGCCGGTGCCCTGTAAGCGGCGAGGCGTTTACCCTGTCCGCCGCCTCGTCCACCCCGTCGTTTTGAGC
>JAYQGD010000310.1:0-4060 GCA_038140415.1 Rhodospirillaceae bacterium | reverse complement strand
TGCGCTGTCTGCTGGGCGAAGTGTGGTGCCCAGGGAATGGGAAAGCGGGACGCGGTCATCTCGAAGGCGCGCTCCACACTGCGGCGCTTGGCCTCATCAAACGCCTTGTAGAGGTTCATCATCACCCACGGGTGCTTCTCCGCCACGTCGCCCCGGACCGCGATCGTGTGCATGATCGGCAGCACGCCGGTCTGTTCGAAATACTCGGCCTCCAACGGCTGGTAGTCGGGGATCATGCGTTTGATCTCCAGGCGGCCTTCGTCGAACCACTCCGGCGGGTGGGCCGACATCATGGCGTCGATCTCCCCGTCGACCAGAAGCTCCTGCAATGATTTGTCAGGCCGGGGCGTCAGGTTTACCCCGTCCGGCAGCTTCAGTTTCACCTTTTCCTTGCGCCCGGCCTGACTGACGCCGGCCTGATACCAGTCGATATCGGCGAGCGGGATGCCGGCCTGATGCTGCAGGTAGCCGCGAGAATAGACGGCGGCGGTCTGCGCCCATTCGGGGATGCCGACCTTCTTACCGGCCAGGTCCTCGGGCTTGGACAGTTTGGAGTCTTCGCGCACAAAGATCGAGGAGAGCCGGAAGACGCGGGACGGAAACACCGGGATCGACGTCACGCTCTCATCGCCCTGGGATTTCAGCGACACATATTTGGCGAACGACATTTCCGAGACTTCCCATTCCCGGAAGTTGACGAACCGGTAGAAGATTTCCTCCACCTGGAAGGTCAGAAAGTTGGCGTCGATGCCGGCGGCGGTGACCAAGCCGTCGGCGAAGTCCCGGACATGGTCGTATTCGCTGATGGCGATGTTGATGGGCAGATCGGTCATGGGTCCTCCCGGATGAAGCTTCACGGGTCTCGATAAAGTCTCGCGAACAATGTCTTGCTCTGGCCCGTGCATATGGTTTCTAATTTTAATAAGAAATCTAACCAATTTTCCGGAATGATAAAGGGGATACAGGGTGGCCCAGCCTCAGAAACGACGCCGCAAGAAAGTCAAACCAACCAAGGTCCGGTGGAATTCCGACGTCATCGTCGATCTCATGCGGGACTTCGACTTCCCCTATGTGCCGCTCAATCCCGGTTCCAGCTTCCGGGGCCTGCACGATTCCATGGTCAATTATGGCCAGGACGATCCGCAGATGCTGCTGTGTCCGCACGAGAACATCGCCATTCAGATCGCCCATGGCTACGCCAAGGCGACCGGCGAGCCGCTGGCCGCCATCGTTCACAATCTGGTCGGGCTGCTGCATTCCTGCATGGCGGTCTACTACGCCTATATCGACCGGGCGCCGGTCTACATTATCGGCGCGACGGGGCCGCTGGACACGGCCAAGCGCCGGCCCCGCACCGACTGGATTCATACCGCCAAGGTGCAGGGCAATGTGCTCCGCGATTACACCAAGTGGGATGATCAGCCCTGGACCATCGACGACGTGCCGGATTCCTTCGCCCGCGCCTACAGCGTGATGATGACCGAGCCCCAGGGCCCGATCTACATGTGCTACGACGCGACGCTGCTGGAAGACCCGCTGCCCCACAAGGTGAAGATGCCGAAGGCGGATGCACCCAAGGTCCCGACGCCTATCGCGCCGGATGCGGCGGCGTTGCAGGCGGCGGCGGAGCTGTTGGTCAAAGCCAAGAACCCGGTGCTGCTGGCGGACTGGTCGAGCCGCATGCCCCACGGCTATGACAATCTGGTTAAGCTGGCGGAGACCGTGTCCGCGCCGGTGATCGATATCGGCGCGCGTCTGAATTTCCCGAGCCATCACGATCTCAACATGTCCCTCGACCCCAAGACCGCGCTGAAGGACGCGGACCTGGTGGTCTGCCTGGATGCGCGGGACTGGGAGAAGGTGTCGACTACGCTCGACAGCGTCAGCCGGCAGGTCACCAGCCTGGTGCCCAAGACCGCCAAGTGGATCGATATCAGCTTCGCCGATTTGGAGATCAGCAGCTGGTCCACCGACTATCAACGCCGCCTCGACGCCGATATTCGCATCCTGGCGGATACGGCGGTGGCCATTCCCGAGCTGACCAAAATCGCCAAGCGGCTTCTGAACAAATCCGCCGCCGGCAAAAAGCGCGGCGCGGCCCGGATGAAGAAATACGCCGCCGCCCAAGCCAAGGCCCGGCGGAGCTGGGAGCGCAAGGCCAAGGAGAACTGGAATTCGACGCCGATGACCACGGCGCGCCTCGCCTCCGAAGTGTGGGAAGTGATCAAGGACGAGGATTGGGTGACCACGTCGTCGAACCTCAACGGCTGGACCAACCGGCTGTGGAATTTCGACAAGCCCTACCGGTTCCCCGGCAATGCACTGGGCACCTCGACCCAGATCGGCATCGCGCTCGGCGTGGCGCTGGCCCACCGGGACAAGAAACGCCTGGTGGTGGATATGCAGCCTGACGGCGATTTGATGTTTGATCCGGGCGCGCTCTGGGTCGCGGCGAAGTACGAAATCCCCATGCTGGTGGTGATGTACAACAACCGCTCCTACTACAACGACTGGGAACATCAGATACGCATGGCGCGCCATCGCGGCACCCCGGTGGAGCGGGCCTATATCGGCATGGACATCATGAAGCCCGAGATCGACTTTGCCGGTCTCGCCCGATCCATGGGCTGGTGGGCGGAAGGCCCGATCGAGAACGGCGACGATGTGGGCGACGCGCTCCGCCGCGCCATCAAAGAGGTCAAAGCCGGCCGCCCGGCCCTGGTCGATACAGTGAGCCAGTTTAGGTAGGGGCATGAACACCAACCTCCCCGTCACCGACCAAAACCGCGCCGATTATGAGAAGGACGGCGTGGTGTGCGTGCGCGGCGCACTGTCCATGGATTGGGTGGAGAAACTGCGTCCGGCCGCGGATTGGGTTCAGCAGAATCCCGGCCCCTATGATCTGGACCTGACCACCGGCGGGGAAGGGCAGTTCTTCGGCGGGCAGTATATGTGGCGGCGCCGGGACGAGTTCCGCGAACTGATCTTCGACTCGCCTTTGGCGGAGATCGTCGCCCGGCTGATGGGCGCGGACTCGGTGCAGTTGTTCTACGACTTTATTTTGACCAAAGAGCCCGGCGGCTCCAACAAGACCCCCTGGCATCAGGACCGGCTCTATTATCCGCTGTCAGGCGAGGCCGCCGATCACATTTGTTCCACCTGGATCGCGCTTGATCCCGTGAGCATTGATACCGGCGCGGTGGAATATATCGCCGGCTCTCACAAGTGGGGGAAGGCCTATGTCCCGGAGTCGTTCTCCGACGACGGCAAGTTTGACGGCCACGATATCGAGAAACTGCCGGACATCGACAATCACCGGGACGATTACGACATCAAGTATTGGGATATGGAGCCCGGCGATATCGTCGCCCACCACGTGATGGGCGTGCACGGCGCACCGGAAAACACCGCGACCGTGCGCCGCCGGGGTGTCGCCATCCGCTGGATCAGCGGCGAGGTGTTCTTCGATCCCCGCCCCGAGACCCAGCCGCTTCTGCGCGACGCCGTCGGCAACGGCCCGACCCCGCATCAGGCCGGTGACCGGCTGGGCGGGGAGGCGTATCCCATCTTCAAGTTTGGCAATTGAACGGCCTTGCAGTAGTCTGCGGGCAGCATTTTTTAGAGGAGATTTCACCATGGCCTATACCCTTGAAAATCTGATCGACGACGTCAAAGCGTCCTATGATGACGCGACCGGCAACGCAGACCTGCAAAAGGTCCGGGTGCATCTGGAAAAGCTGCTGACCAACGCTGAGTTCATCGAGGAAACCTGCGGTGATCACGCCGAATACGGCGCGCACACGCTGTATCAGGATGAGGACCGGGGCTTCATGGTTCTGGCGCACATCAACGAAAAGGGCCGCACCTCGCCGCCCCATGATCACGGCGCGTCCTGGGCGATCTATGGTCAGGCGCGGGAATTCACCGACATGTCCGAATATAAGCGGAATGACGACGGTTCCGACGCCGGCAAGGCGGATGTGGAGAAGGTAAAGACCTACCGGTTGGACCCCGGCATGGCCGGCGTGTTCGACGCCCATGAAATCCACTCGATCCACTT
>JAYQGD010000309.1:0-4064 GCA_038140415.1 Rhodospirillaceae bacterium | reverse complement strand
GCGCTGGGTGGTGCCCAGCCAGACGAACTTGGTCTTGCGGTAATCGATGGTCGGCTTGAACGTATCCTTATAGGTCTCCCGAACCAGGCTGTTCACCCCGTCTGCGCCCAACACCAGATCGGCATCCCGATAGGCCTCGATATCGTCGATCTCGGTCTCGAACTTGAGCTTCACCCCTTCTTCGGCGCAACGGCTCTGTAGAATGTTCAACAACTTCATCCGCCACATGCCGGCGAAACCGTGCCCGCCGGAGCGGATACGCTCGCCGCGATAGCGCACCTCGATCGTGTCCCAATAGGCGAAGGCGTTGCGGATTTCCTGATAGGTCTTGGCGTCCTGACCCATGAAGTTTTCCAGGGTCTCGTCGGAGAACACCACGCCGAAGCCGAACGTGTCGTCGGAGCGATTGCGCTCATAGACCGTGATGTCGTGGCGCGGATCGGCCAGCTTCATGAGGAGCGAGAAATACAGCCCGCCCGGCCCGCCGCCGATCACATTGATTTTGAGAGGTTTGTCCATCCCGGCACCCATTCGCGAATTCTGTTGGGGATCAGTCTAGCAAACAGGAACGGCGGAGCAATATGCCTCGGTACAGTTGGTTGAATCGGGCATTCAAAAAAGACTGTACAGTGTGCTACGATAGCTGCAACGAGGAACCCTGGAGGAGGCTTTTTACCATGCACCCCACAGACTTACCCCAATACGCCATCGACGGCTGCATGCGCCGCCGCGGACGGCTCCATGCGATTGAGGAGATCGACCCGACAAAAACCGCGCTGGTCGTCATCGATATGCAGAACGTCTTCATGCAGGAAGGTGCGCCGGCGGAAGTCCCCGTCGCCCGGGAAATTGTGCCGAACATCAACAAACTGGCCGAGGCGACCCGCGATGCCGGCGGCAAAGTGGTTTGGGTCCAGATGACCCACTCGGCGCAGGTGAAAGAAGACTGGTCGGTCTTCTATTCCGCCATCAGCCGGCCGGAGCGCGCGAGCAAGATGCTGGAGTGGCTGTCCCGGGACTCCGAAGGGCAATCCCTTTGGCCGGCATTGGACGCGAAAGACGGCGATCTTTATGTGGAGAAATCCCGCTACAGCGCCTTTGTTCAGGGCTCCTCCGACATCGACGAGGTTCTCAAAGACCAAGGCATTGATACGGTTTTGATTGTCGGCACGCTAACTAATGTCTGCTGCGAATCCTCCGCCCGCGACGCCATGATGCTGGACTATAAGGTCCTGCTGGTTTCCGACGGAAACGCCGCGCCGACCGACGAGGAACACACGGCGACACTGGGCGCCATCGCCCAAGTCTTCGGCGATGTCTACAGCACCGATGAACTGGTCAGCCTGCTGTAAAAAGGCGCCTCAGGTACATCGGTACAAACAGCCGCAGAGTAATTGCAGCTACAATTCGGCGCTGATACTATGCGCGCCACTCTAAAATGCTCTCGGGATTTAAACTGGCCCAAACATCCGGGCCGAACTGGAGACAACACGATCCGGCAGGTAAGGTAAAAGTCCGGAATACAGTAGGAGTCGATAGCGCCGTGAAACACCGGTTTTGGATCAGCGTACTTGCTGCCTTTCTCATGTTGTCGCCCATCCAGGCGTCAGCGACCAGCGCTGACGGCGCAACCAAGTTTATCAATGACCTCAGCAACAAGGCGCTGCAGGTCCTAAGCGCCGATGGGGTCAGCCTGGAGGACAAGGAAAAGAATGTTCGCGCTCTTTTGTCTGACAGCTTTGACTTTGCAATTATCGGCCGCTTCGTCATGGGCCGGGCCTGGAAGAAGGCCTCCGCTGATCAGCAGGAACAGTACCAGAGCCTATTCAAGGAATTCGTGCTGCGGACCTATTCTCGGCGGCTGGGCGGCTATTCCGGCCAGCAGTTTACTGTGGTCGGCACCAAGGAAGTCGGCAAGCGCAAGGACATCCTGGTCTCCACCAAGATTTCCCGGCCAAGCGGACCCGAGGTTCTGGCCGGCTGGCGGGTGCGCGAAAAAAATAGCCAGCACCGCATTCTGGATGTGATGGTGTCCGGCGTCAGCATGGTTGCCACACAAAGGTCGGAATTTGCTGCTGTGATACGGCGGGACGGGGTAAACGGATTGATCGAGATGCTGAGACTGCAAGTTTCCAAATTCTCGGCAACTGGCGGATGAGGATCGAAACGATGTTAGGCAAAGGAATGAAAGTTATGAGGATGCCGGCAGCGATGAAAACGGCTTGTGCCGCGATCGTTTTTTCTGTCGTACTGGTGGCGGGAAACAGCCCCGCGCTGGCGGATTTCGAGGCCGGCTGGCGGGCTTACGAGAAGGGCGACTTTGCAACGGCTTTGAAGAACTGGCAAAGCCTGGCCGAGAACGGTGATGCGCGCGCGCAATTCAACATGGGCGTCATGTACGATGAAGGCCGCGGCGTCGAAGAAGACCTGAAGGCCGCGGTCGATTGGTGGTCAAAATCCGCCGCCCAAGGTCACAAACAGGCGCAAACCAATCTCGGTTTTGCCTACCTAATCGGCCGGGGCGTAGATCGGGATTTCGGCACCGCTATCAAGTGGCTCAAGCAAGCCTCCAATCAAGGCGTCGCGCGCTCGCAATACTCCCTCGGCAAAATGTATCTCAGCGGTTTAGGGGTAAAGGCGGACGCGGCGGAGGCCTTTAAGTGGATCAACTTGGCCGCCAAGTCCGGAATCGAACAGGCTCAGTATAACCTCGGCAAGATGTACCGGGACGGCGCCGGCGTCGGTAAGGACATCAAGGCTGCGGCTGATTGGTTCATGGCGGCAGCCAAACAAGGTTATGCCAAGGCGCAAAATCATATCGGTGTCCGCCTGGCCCGTGGCGAAGGCATCGCCAAGGACGAGACCGAGGCATTGAAATGGCTGACTCTGGCGGCGCGCGCGGGACATCCACAAGCCCGGATCAATCGTCAGGCGCTGATGGGCAAAGTTAGTGCCGATATTAAGAAAAAAGCGGAGGCTCTAGCCGACAATTTCAAGCCGATGCAGCAATAGCCCGGCTGGAGAGTAAAAATCCGGAGTGCTTTAGAATAAGCTCTCCAGATACCATTCGAGATCGTCTTCGCTGATTGGGTAATCGCCGCTTGAGGTGGGCCGGATCAGGCTGCCGGATGACACGTTTCCGAGCGCCTTTTGCAGTTCTACCGCCGTCTCCATCGCTAAGCCGGCCTTCCAGCTCACCGCCGTAATCGCCTTGGCGCTCGCCGTGTTGATGATCCTGGCCACCGTATCGCGCGGAATGTCGGACAGGAAATGCAGGCCATAGCGGATATAAGCGTTCTCCCCGTCCTTGGCCGCCTTTAAGATGCGTTCTTCCGTGAGGACGCCGCCGTTGAAATCGGCCTCCGCCTGCTCGAAGGCGGTCAGTCTACCGTCCTCCTCTTCCTTGGTTTCCAGCTCGCCGCGCTCGATCCGTTGCCTCACGGTTTTGCGCAGGTTTTCCACCAGCTTCTTGTCGCCCTTGTTGCGGCTGATCAGGGCTTCGGTGAGCGCCGCGCTCACAAAGCTGGCGATCCGCATGACGGTTTTGAGCGGCAGGTCGTCGCGGTAGACCATGGCGTTGTGCCACTCCTTCCGCCCCTCCGCCTCCTCCGCGATATGATCAAAAGTCTTGTCACTGATGCGGGACGACTGGTTTTCCAAAACGGCATTGACCGCTTCGCCGTCGCCGGTTTCCACGACCGCATCGACTACCGGTTCTGTGACTGATTTGCGCCGGGCCACGGCAACCAAGGCCCGGCTTTTCAGTCCACGGGCAATAATCTCCAAGAGATCCAGCTCATTCAGCAGCGGGGAATATTCCAGCACGGGAACCGAGACGATTTCCTCCAGATCCTCAGCGAGTCGGTAAACGATATCGTGGGGAACGTTCGTGGCTTTCTTGAGCTCCTCAGAGATGATGGCGCGGATGCGGGGCAGTTCGTCATTGGCCAGCACATCCAGCACCTCGAGCGCCATCTCGGTGACTTTTTCATTTTCATCGGGACTGAGCTCGGGAATCATGCGGCCGATTTTGTGGGCCAGCTCGGCGCGAACCTCTTCGTCAC
>JAYQGD010000308.1:0-4067 GCA_038140415.1 Rhodospirillaceae bacterium | reverse complement strand
ACCACCGACCACATGACCGGTTTGGAGCCCCGGTACAAAAGCCCGTTGTCCAGGAACTTCATCAGCTCCCGCGCAATTTGCGCCTCGGCCGCGAAAGTCATGGTGGTGTATGGGTTGTTCCAGTCGCCGATGACGCCCAGGCGTTTGAATTCATCCCGCTGGATGTCGATCCATTTCTCGGCGAAGTCCCGGCATTCCTGGCGGAATTCGACAATCGGCACGGCGTCCTTGTCCTGGCCCTTGGCCCGGTACTGTTCCTCGATCTTCCATTCGATGGGCAGACCGTGACAGTCCCAGCCCGGCACGTAGTTGGAATCCTTGCCCATCATCTGTTGCGAGCGGGAGATCACGTCTTTCAGGATTTTATTCAGCGCGTGGCCGATATGCAGGTTGCCGTTGGCGTACGGCGGGCCGTCATGAAGGATAAACTTCTCCCGGCCCTTGGACAGTTCCCGCTGGCGTTTGTAGATGTCCAGCTTCTCCCAGCGCTCCAGCAGTTCAGGTTCGCGCTTGGGCAGGCCGGCCTTCATCGGGAAGTCGGTCTGGGGCAGGTATACCGTCGATTTATAGTCCACACTCATCGGCTTCAACTATCCGTTCTTCGCCGCGTCTGCAGCCAGCATCTCTCTGGCCAGTCCGCAATCGGCATCAATCTGCGCCTTCAAGGCGTCGATCCCGTCGAACTTCTTCTCCGGGCGTATGAATTCCACCAGGCCGACACGCAGGTGTTTGCCGTAAATGTCCTGGTTGAAGTCAAATATATGGGTTTCCAGCAGGCAACTTGTGCCATCGAAGGTGGGTCTATAGCCCAAATTCGCGATCCCGTCATGCCAAACCGTGTTCGGTCCGTCGTCGAGACCGGCGCGGATGGCATAGCCGCCGAGCGCCGTCCCCAGATTGTCTTCACACAGGATGTTGGCGGTGGGAAAGCCGATGGTGCGGCCCCGCTGATCGCCTTTGATCACCCGGCCGCCGATCTCATACGTGCGTCCCAACAGTTGCGCCGCGTCAGCCGGCTTGGCGTCAATGAGCGCCTGTCGGACCCGGGTCGAGGAAATCACCTCGCCCGTATCATCCACCACCTGTTCGACGCTGGTGGTCTCAAAGCCTTTCTCCCGGCCTTGGTCTTTCAGATACGTCGTATTGCCCTGGCGCTTGTGGCCAAACGTGAAGTCGCCGCCGGAGACAATATGTGAGGCGCCGAACCCGCCCACCAGCACGTCATCGACAAAGGCTTCCGCGCTCATGCCGGCGAGTTCCTTGTCGAAATGCAGCACCACCAGGAAATCCACGCCCAGATCCTCGATATGCCGGCCTTTCACATGGAACGGCGAGATCCGGAACGGCGCGCCCTTCGGGTCAAAGAAAGTGCGGGGATGGGGCTCGAAGGTCAGCACACCCCAAGGCACACCGGTCTCCTTGGCGATCCGGCCGGCAAAGCGGATCACTTCCTGATGGCCCAGATGGACGCCGTCGAAATTGCCGATGGCGATGGCGCCGCCGCGATGGCTGCGCAGGAGCCCGTCATAATGTCTGTATAGGCGCATGGCGGGCTGGAAAGTGTCAGTATGCCCCCATGGGGTCAAGAGGAAATGGACGTGTTTTCAATTGCTTGCCCGGATAGCCACGCCGATCATAATGAGGCGATTGTTTTATGAATTCTTTAGGTTCGACGGACTAGTCTCATGCCCATGAAACAGTGCCCAATATTGCAGCAGGCCGGCCTGTAGTGGCGCCTGATTCCAGAGATACCCGGCTTACCCAGGCCCGCGCGCTCCATCAAAAAGGCGCGCTGCGGGAAGCGGCCAATATTTATCGGGACATTCTGAAGGATAAGGGCGAGGACGGCGAGGTATTGAACCTCCTGGGCGCCCTGCTGTTGGAGGCCGGATTGCACGATCAGGCCCAGGACATCTTGCAGCGGGCACTGGTGGTCGGCGGTGCGAACTCCAGTGTGCTCCATAATTACGGCCTGGCGCTGCATAAGGGTGGGCGCTGGCCGGAAGCCGTGCGGGCGCTCCGGAATGCCGGCGACGCAGACCCGGGCAACGCCGCCATCTGGTTTGTCCTGGCCAATTTGCTTGTTGTCATGAGCCGGTTTCCCGAGGCTGAAGAGGCTTTCGAGGCGTGTCTGAGGGCGGAGGGTGATCACCTGGATTGCCTGATCAACTACGGCGCTTCATGCCGCAATCAGGGAAAGCTGAGGGAGGCCGAAGAGTTGTTTCTCCGGGCCTTGGCGCTGTCGCCGGAAGACGTCCGAGCCAAGGAGTATTTGGGGCGAGTGCTGGTGGACACCGGCCGGTTTGAAGAGGCGGTGGTGACGTTTCTCGACGTATTAAAGCTGTCACCGGACTATCTGGAGGCCCGGCTGCGGTGTGCCTCGACCCTACAAAAGCTGGGCCGCCTTGATGAGGCGCTAAGCCTTCTGGAGGTTGCGCGTGATACGGATACCGGCGTGTTGATCGGCCGAGCGCATATGTATCGGGATTTGGGGCGATTTGATGAGGCGGCGGCATCTCTAGATGCAGCGACGCCGGAAGAAGGCGATGTCGCCGCTGTGCTCGCCAACAAGGCTCTCTTGCATCAACATCAGGGAGATGCCGCCGGTGCAGCCGAACTCTACCGCCAGGCGATTGAGGCGGCACCCGAAAATCGCGATCTCAACATAAATCTGGCACATGCCTTGCTGCTCGACGGCGACTATGCCGGTGGATGGCGGGAGTTTGACAAACGCATCGAAGAACCGGCGGCCCGCGCCCAGCGGCCCGATTGGCCCGGCAAGAAGTGGGAAGGCGAACCGCTCGCCGGGAAGTCCATCCTGGTGGCCGGCGAACAGGGTCATGGAGACTATTTTCAGTTCCTGAGATATCTGTCCCACCTGATGGAACAGGGCGCGGCGGTGACCGCTTCGGCCTCGGCGCGGTTGCATCCGGTGCTGTCTTCAAGGGTCGCCGGCGTCAATTGGGTGCCGATTGAGGGCCCCTATCCGGAGACCGACTATTTTTCGCGGCTGATGAGCTTACCGGCATATGTTGACGATGGCCTGCCGTTCTGGCGGGGCGCGTATATCTCCGCTGAAAAGGGCCGGGTTGAGACGTGGTCTGGGCGGCTTGCGGCGGATCGCCCGAAAATCGGGATCGCTTGGCAGGGGAACAGGGCGTACGCCTTTGATCACCTGCGGTCGGTATCCCTCTCGGCGTTCAAGTCGGTGATCGATCAGGAAGACATTTCCGTATTTTCACTGCAGAAAGGTGGGGCCGCCGGTCAGATCGCGGAAAACGGCTGGGAGGCCCGGATCACCAATCTAAAGGACGACATGGATGGCGACGCCGCGTTCATTGATACCGCAGCGGTGATCGAGAACCTGGATCTGATCATCACCACTGATACATCCATACCGCATCTCGCCGGCGCCATGGGTAAGCCGGTATGGATGATCCTGTCGACCGCGCCGGATTGGCGTTGGGGGTTGAGGGGGAAGGAGTGCCCCTGGTATCCGTCCATGCGCCTGTTTCGCCAGTCCGCGCCGATGGATTGGGCCGGCGCTATAGGCAGTATCGATCAGGCGTTGGAGATGTGGCTGGCCGATGGCGGTTATCCGAACGCCGCCGCAGATAAAATTCTGAAAGGTTAATCGTTCACCGCCGGTGGTTTCTTCTGGCTGACCACCAGCAGGATGCCGAGGAAGATCATCACTGCGCCGGCGACGTGATAAAAGAACAGCTCTTCTCCCAGAAAAAGGATGGCCATGCCGGCGCTGAACACCGGCATCAGATTGACAAAGATCGCGCTTTTGTTGACGCCGACGGCGGGGACGGCCTTGTTCCACAGGATGGTCGGCAGCACCGTGGGTACCACGGCCAGGAAAATCACGGTCACCACGGTTTCCGTCAGCATCGGCACCGGCTTCACGATGATGCTTTCGATGGCGTAGAGAGGGATCAGTTCGATCCCGCCGCAGAACATGATGACGAACAGCGCGCTCGAGAAACTCACATCCTTCGGCAGCCGCGGTAGGAAGTTGGCGTACCAGGCGTAGCCCACCACCGCGCAGATCATGATCATGT
>JAYQGD010000307.1:0-4070 GCA_038140415.1 Rhodospirillaceae bacterium | reverse complement strand
TTTGCGGCGGCACCCATGTGCGCCGGACCGGCGATATCGGCTTCTTCAAGATCATCGCGGAAAGCGCGGTGGCCGCTGGCGTACGCCGGATCGAAGCGGTCACCGGGGAGGCCGCCGACAGCTACGTAGCGGCGGAAGCGGGTGCACTCTATGACACGGCGGCGCTGTTGAAAGTGTCGCCCGCGGACGTGGCTGGCCGAGTTGAATCCCTGCTGGAGGAACGCCGCAAACTGGAGAAAGACCTGGCTGAGGCGCGGCGCGCCCTGGCCACGGGCGGCGGCGGCGGGGTCGGCACGTCCGATGTGAAGGACGTGGCCGGCATCAAATTCGCCGGTAAGGCGCTGGAGAATATGCCGCCCAAGGAACTGAAAAGCATGGCCGATGATCTGAAAGGTCAGATCGGTTCCGGCGTGGTGGCGTTGATCACTGCCAACGAAGGCAAGGCGTCTCTGGTGGTCGGCGTGACCGACGACCTGACGGATAAACTGAGCGCCGTTGATCTGGTGCGCGCCGGCTCCGAAGCGGTCGGCGGCAAGGGCGGCGGTGGTCGGCCCGACATGGCGCAGGCCGGCGGTCCCGACGGGGCGAAGATCAACGACGCCCTGGCGGCGATTAAGCAGGCGATCAGCGCCTCCGCGTAATCCACCGGCGGCCCATCCGGCCGGTGACAGATAAATCGAGGACGGATCATGAGATTTGAAGGCACGGAGACCTACGTCGCGACCGAAGACCTGATGGTCGCGGTTAATGCGGCCATCACCCTGGAACGCCCATTGTTGGTGAAAGGGGAGCCCGGCACCGGTAAGACCGTGCTGGCGCATGAAGTGGCGGGCGCTATCGGCCGGCCGCTCATCGAGTGGCACATCAAATCCACCACCAAGGCGCAACAGGGTCTTTATGAGTATGACGCCGTGTCGCGCCTTCGGGATTCCCAGTTAGGGGACGAGAAAGTCCACGACATCGCCAACTACATCAAACGGGGCAAGCTGTGGGAGGCGTTCACGGCGGATGAGGCGCCGGTGCTGCTGATCGATGAGATCGACAAGGCCGACATCGAGTTCCCGAACGATCTGCTCCTGGAACTGGACCGGATGGAGTTCCATGTCTACGAGACCGGTGAAACGGTGAAGGCGCAAAACCGCCCCATCGTCATGATCACGTCCAACAACGAAAAAGAACTGCCGGATGCGTTCCTTCGCCGCTGTTTCTTCCACTACATCAATTTTCCCGCTGCCGACGTGATGGCGGAAATCGCGAACGTGCACTTCCCCGGATTACAGAAGAACCTGCTTCGGGAAGCCTTGAACGCGTTCTACGAAATCCGTGAGGTGCCGGGCATGAAGAAGAAGCCCAGCACGTCGGAACTATTGGACTGGATCAAGTTGCTGGTCGCCGAAGATATCCCGGTCGAGGCCCTGCGCAGCGCGGATAAGAAAGACCTGATCCCGCCGCTTTATGGTGCGCTGATCAAGAACGAACAAGACGTCCAACTGTTTGAACGGCTGGCCTTCCTCGACCGCCAGCAAAACCGCTAAGCGCCGGCGCGCCCGCCATGTTCGTCAACTTTTTCCTGTCGCTGAAGGAAGCCAGGGTCCCGGTCACCCTCCGGGAATATCTGACCCTTCTGGAAGCCATGGAAAAGGACGTGGCGGCCTATGACGTGGACGCGTTTTATTATCTCAGCCGGTCGTGCCTGGTGAAGGATGAACGCAATCTGGACAAGTTCGACCGGGTATTCGGTGAATGCTTCAACGGACTGGAGTTCGGCGATGACCTGTTCGACGCGGAGATACCGGAAGAGTGGCTGCGCAAGATCGCCGAGCGGGTGATGACGCCCGAAGAGATGGCGGAGATCGAGGCGCTGGGCGGCTGGGAAAAGCTGATGGAGACCCTGAAGGAGCGCCTAGCCGAACAGAACAAGCGCCACCAGGGCGGCAGCAAGATGATCGGCACCGCCGGCACCTCGCCCTTCGGGGCCTATGGTTATAACCCGGAAGGGGTGCGTATCGGCCAAGACGAAGGCCGCCACGGCAAGGCTGTAAAGGTCTGGGACGAACGCAACTACAAGAACCTGGATGACAATCTGGACATCGGCACCCGCAACATCAAAGTTGCGCTCCGCCGGCTGCGCCGGTTTGCCCGGGACGGAGCGGCGACCGAGCTCGACCTGCCGGATACGGTCAGCTCCACGGCGCGCAACGCTGGGCTGTTGGATATCAAGATGGTGCCGGAGCGCCACAACGCGGTGAAGGTGCTGTTGTTGCTGGATATCGGCGGGTCCATGGATTTCCATATCAAGACCTGCGAGGAACTGTTCTCCGCCGCCCGCGCCGAGTTCAAACACCTGGAATATTTCTACTTCCACAATTGCCTGTACGAGCGGGTGTGGAAGGACAACCGCCGCCGGCGGGACGAGATGATGTCCACCTGGGACCTGCTGCACACCTATCCCGCCGACTACAAGCTGGTCATAGTCGGCGACGCGACCATGAGCCCCTATGAGATTTCCTATCCCGGCGGCAGTGTCGAACACTGGAACGAGGAGCCGGGTGCGATCTGGATGCGCCGGTTGCTGGATATCTATTCCAGTGCGGTGTGGCTTAACCCGGTGACGCCGCGCTATTGGAATTCCACGCCGTCGATCCTGCAGCTCCGTCAACTGATGGGCGGGCGGATGTATCCTCTGACCCTCAGCGGGCTGGATGGCGCGATGAAGGAACTCTGCCGATGAATTTCCGCGTTAATTCACGGAATAAAACTGTGCAACCGGTGTTAGCTGATCGACATGTCGGACGCCCATGAGTGACAAGACGGAAGCCGTTCTCAAGGAGCTGCCCCGCCTGCGCAGATATGCGCTGGTGCTGCTCGGAGAACGCACCGCCGCCGATGACCTGGTACAGGACACGGTGGAGCGGGCGCTCACCCGCCTGCATCTGTGGCGCACCGGCACCAATATGAGAAGCTGGCTGTTCACGATGATGCACAATCTGCACGTCAATAATGTTCGGAAATCCATGCGCCGGGGCGCCGATGTGCCCCTGCTGGATAACGACGCCGCTCTGGTGACCAAGTCGGCTCAGGGCGACAGCGTCCTGGTGCGCGAGGTGGGGCAGGCCATCACGCAGCTTTCCGATGATTAGCGCTCCGTGCTGGCGCTCGTCGTGATGGAGGGGATGAGCTACCGGGATGTGGCAGATGTGCTGGACGTGCCCATCGGTACGGTGATGTCGCGCCTGGCCCGCGCTCGGGAAGAGTTGCGCCGGATTATGGACGGCGACGACAGCACTACGATCCGGAGAGTGAAATGACCGCGCCGGAAAACTTCATCGCCGAAGAAGACCTCCATGCCTATGTGGACGGGCTGCTGGATGAGAGCCGCCGGGCGGAGATCGAGGTCGCCCTGGACCAGGACGGCGAGTTTGCGGCGCGGGTGAATGCCTACCGGGCGCAGAACCGGGCGCTCATCGACGCGTTCGATCCGATCCTGGACGAGCGCGTGCCGGAACGGCTGATCGCAGCGGCGACCCGGCCGCTATTGTCCTGGTGGCGCCAGCCGCAGGCAGCGGCGGCGGGTATTGTGTTGTTGCTGCTGGGCGGCGCGCTCGGCTGGACGGCACGGGATTACGCGCCCGCGCCGCAAGTGGCCAACGTCGAGACGCCCTACACCAAGTACGCAGTCTCGGCCCATAAGATCTATACCCGCGAGGTGCGCCATGCCGTCGAAGTGGCGGCCAAGGAAGAGAAGCATCTGGTCCGCTGGCTGTCCAAGCGGCTGGGC
This sequence comes from Rhodospirillaceae bacterium, assembly GCA_038140415.1. Lineage (GTDB taxonomy): Bacteria > Pseudomonadota > Alphaproteobacteria > Rhodospirillales > UBA2165 > JAYPHU01. Next base: position 292 of record JAYQGD010000307.1, on the reverse strand, counting down.
CATCCGCTGAAAATCCCGACGCTCAAGACGCTCGGCTTTGATCTGGTCGGCGGCCGGCTGTTGGCGACGCCCGATGACGCCTACGCGGCGCAGTTTATGTTCCAGGATGAAAAAGGCCGGCGGCTGACCCTCTATGTGCGCTCCACCACCGCGGCCGAGCCCACATCCTTCAGGTTCGAGAAAGACGGCGACAGTTCCATGTTCTATTGGATCGAAAATCCGTTCGCCTACGCGCTCATCGGCCCGGTGAAGCGGGAGGAGCTTTCCAAGCTCTCCCTCGCGGTCTACGAAC
>JAYQGD010000306.1:0-4110 GCA_038140415.1 Rhodospirillaceae bacterium | reverse complement strand
CCTATACCCGAACCGGGACGCAAACCGAAGCCTCTTTAAAGGTACAGATCAAATGAGTAATGCCAACGCCGCCGCCGAAACCTTACCCCGCTGGGATTTGAGCGATCTCTACGCCGGGGTGGATGATCCGTTGATCGCGTCGGACCTGAAGTCCGCGGAAGCCGCGGCGGAGGCGCTGGCGGCGGATGTTCAAGGCAAGCTCGCCGGCATGACCGGGCCGGCGTTCGGCGCAGCGCTGGAGCGCTACGAGGCCCTGTCGGAAACCCTGTCCAAGGTCATGAGCTATGCCCAGCTTTTTTTCGCCGCCGACACCGATAACCCCAAGGTCGCGCAGTTCTACCAAACGATGAACGAGAAAGTGACCGCCATCAGTTCGGCGACACTGTTCTTTGAGCTGGAGATCAACCGGCTTGAGGATGCGGTGCTGGACCAATTTCTGAGTGCCACGTCGGTTGCCCGGCTGAAGCCCTGGCTTGATAATCTGCGGGTCTACAAACCCTATCAACTGTCGGACGAGGTGGAGAAACTCCTCCATGAAAAGTCGGTGGCCGGGCGCAGCGCCTGGTCGCGGCTGTTCGACGAGACCATGGCCGGCATGCGGTTCGAGGTGTCGGGCCGCAAAGTGAGTTCCAGCGACATCATGAGCCGGATGTCGGAGCCGGACGCCACGGTGCGTAAGAACGCAGCCAAGGCCTTCGGCAAGGGGCTCGGCGAAAACATCCGCCTGTTCGCGCTGATCACCAATACCCTCGCCAAGGACAAGGAGATCGAGGATACTTGGCGCAAGCTGCCGGCCCCGGTCAGCAGCCGAAACCTCTCCAATCAGGTCGAGGACGAGGTGGTGGATGCGTTGGCCGGCGCGGTGCAGGACAGCTACGCCGATCTGTCCCACCGCTATTACCTGCTGAAAGCCAAGTGGATGGGCCTGGAGGTGATGGACTATTGGGACCGCAACGCGCCTCTGCCCGAGGCGGACAACGAAAAGCGCTCCTGGTCGTCCGCGCGGGAGACGGTGCTGGCCTCATATGACCGGTTCGAGCCCCGGATGGCGGCGATAGCCGAGCAGTTTTTCGACAAGAATTGGATCGATGCGGACCCGGCGGAGGGCAAGAACTCCGGCGCCTTTTCCCATTCCACGGTGCCGTCGGCGCATCCCTATATCCTGATGAACTACCACGGCAAAACCCGGGACATCATGACCCTGGCCCATGAGTTGGGCCACGGCATTCACCAGGTGCTGGCCGCGCCCCAGGGGCATTTCCTATCCCATACGCCGCTGACCCTGGCGGAAACCGCGTCGGTGTTCGGCGAGATGCTGACCTTCCAGTCCATGCTGGCGTCTCAGGAGAGCGACACCGGGCGCCGGGTGATGCTGGCCTCCAAGGTTGAGGACATGCTGAACACGGTGGTCCGCCAGATCGCGTTTTATGAATTCGAGCGCCGGGTCCATGAGGAACGGCGGTCCGGTGAGTTGACGTCCGAGCGGATCGGCGAGATTTGGATGGATGTCCAAACCGAGAGCCTGGGCCCGGCCTTCCGCTATGACGAGGAGTATCAGTATTACTGGGCCTACATTCCTCACTTCATCCACTCGCCGTTCTATGTCTATGCTTATGCGTTCGGCGATTGTCTGGTGAATTCCCTCTACGACGTGTTCGACGGCGGCCATCCGGACTTCCAGGCCAAGTATCTGGAGATGCTGAAAGCCGGCGGCACCCTGCGCCACAAGGAGTTACTGGCCCCGTTCGGGTTGGATGCCTCCGATCCTGCTTTCTGGAAGCGGGGTTTGAGCGTGATTTCCCGGTTTATCGATCAATTGGAAGAGAGCCTGTAGATGGCCGATGACGGCGGTCCCGGCGCACGTGTCCGGCGCTATGCCAAAGTCGGCACCGCCGTCGGCGGGCTGGCGGCGCGGCTCGCCGGGGAGCGCTATCTGGGCCTCAAGATCGACCGGCTGGAACACGCGGCTGACTTGAAGCAGGCGCTGGGCGGGCTCAAGGGGCCGCTGATGAAGGTGGCGCAAATTCTGTCCACCATCCCCAACGCGCTGCCTGAGGAATACGCCACCGAGTTGGCCGAGCTGCAATCCAATGCGCCCTCCATGGGCTGGACCTTCGTGAAGCGCCGGATGGCGACCGAGCTGGGCCCGGATTGGCGGGAGAAGTTCGCGGACTTCAGCCGGGAGGCGGCGGCCGCGGCGTCTTTGGGGCAGGTTCACAGAGCAACGGATGCCGACGGACGGGAGCTCGCTTGCAAACTTCAGTATCCGGATATGGGGTCCGTGGTGGAGGCGGATTTAAAACAGCTTAAGCTCGTTTTCTCCATCTACCGGCGCTACGACAAAGCCATCGATCCGACCAAAATCCATGGCGAGCTGTCGGCCCGCCTGCGCGAAGAATTGGACTACCGCCGGGAGGCCGCGCATATGCGCCTCTATGCCCATATGCTGGATGGGGAAGGGATGGTGCACGTACCCGAGCTTATCGACGAGCTGTGTGGCGACCGCTTGATCACCATGACTTGGCTGACGGGCACGCCGCTCCTCGACTATATCGCCGAGCATGAGAGCCAGGAGGACCGCAACCGGGTGGCGCTCAGCATGTTCCGGGCTTGGTACGTGCCGCTCTATTACTACGGCGTGATCCACGGCGATCCGCACCTGGGCAATTACACGGTGAGGGACGACGGCTCGATCAATCTGATGGATTTCGGCTGCATCCGGGCTTTTCGTGCGCCGTTCGTGAAAGGCGTGATCGATCTCTACAAGGCGCTCCGCGACGAAGATCCGGCGCTGGCGGTCCATGCCTACGAGACCTGGGGGTTTGAGAACCTGTCACAGGAGCTGATCGATATACTCAACCTGTGGGCCAACTTTGTGTATGCGCCGCTCTTGGATGACCGGGTGCGCCCGATCCAGGAACAGGTGGGCCAGTACGGCGCCGGCGTCGCCCACAAGGTGCGCCAGGAACTGAACAGAGTAGGGGGTGTCGCCCCGCCGCCAGAATTTGTCTTGATGGACCGGGCGGCGATCGGGCTGGGCTCGGTTTTCACCCACCTCCAGGCGGAAGTGAACTGGCACCGGCTGTTCCACGACATGATCGATGACTTCGACGCCGCCAAGGTGGATAAGCGCCAGGCCAAGGCGTTCAAGGCCGCCGGGATCGAACCGGTCTTTTAGATTTTAGTTTTCCGAGAGCGCGCGAACGTGCGCCGCGCCGGCTGCGCTGACGGCGGACGGGTTGTAGCCGCCTTCCAGGACGGAGACGATCCGGCCGCCGCAGATATCCTTGGCCAAGGCGACGAGTGTCTTGGTCAGGGCGTCGTAGTCGGGCGTGCTGAGCTTCAACCCGCCCAACGGATCGGCGGTATGCGCATCAAAGCCGGCGGACAGGAACAAAATCTCAGGTTCGAAATCCCGGATTTTGGGCAGGATGTCTTTTTCCACCCTGCCCGCGAACTTCTCTCCGTTCAGGCCGGAGCCCACCGAGACATTGACCACGTTGCCGCCGTCGCTGCCGATGTTCTGGGCGAGCCGAGGGAAGATGAAGGCCTGGTGGATAGAGGTGAACAGAATGTTCTGATCGCCGTTGAATATTTCCTGGGTGCCGTTGCCGTGATGGACATCGAAATCCAGGATCGCCGCCTTGGTGACTTTGTGGGCGACCTGGGCATGCCGGACACCCACCGCCACATTGTTGAAAAAACAAAAACCCGAGGTACGGGCGCTCTCGGTGTGGTGGCCGGGCGGGCGCACGGCGCAGAAGGCATTGTCCGCCTTGCCGGTCATCACCTCGTCCACGGCCAGGCAGACGGAGCCCGCGGCGTGCAGGGCGGCGGTCAGGGTGGACGATGTGATCACCGTGCCCGAGGGCTCAAACTCCATCCGGCCTTCCTTGGGTTCCGCATCGACGATGCTCTGGATATAGGCGGGGTCGTGCACGCGGCGAAGCTGGCCTTGTTCCACCAGCGGGGCGGTTTTCCAGACCAGGTCTTCGAATCCGCTCCCGTTTTTCAGCTCGTCGAGAAGCAGCCTCAGCCGCTCCGGCGTCTCCGGGTGCTTGGGGCCGGTGTCGTGGCCCAGGCAGGATGTATGGGTGACAATGCAGGTAG
>JAYQGD010000305.1:0-4115 GCA_038140415.1 Rhodospirillaceae bacterium | reverse complement strand
AATCCCATGCGGCTCTACTGGGACGATTAAGGAGGACGCAATGGCGCTTGAAAAACCCTATACGGATGTGCCGGGCACGACGGTCTTTGATCAGGATCAGTCGCGCAAAGGCTATCACCTCAATCAATTCTGCATGTCGCTGATGAAGAAAGAGAACCGGGAACGGTTCTACGAGGATCAGAAGGCCTACATGGATGAGTGGCCGATGTCCGAGGAACAAAAGCAGGCGGTCCTCGACCGGGACTACAACGCGATGATCGCCAACGGCGGCAATATCTATTTCCTGTCCAAGATTTTCTCCAGCGACGGTCTCAGCTTCCAGTTCGCGGCGGCCACGATGACTGGCATGACCCAGGAGGAATATGCGCAAATGATGATCAACGGCGGCCGCTCCGTCGAAGGCAACCGCTATGTGGGGGAGAAAGACAATGGCTAGAGTGACACACGGGCTGAGCACGTCCCACATCCCGGCCGTCGGCGCGGCAATCGATCTGGGAAAGATGCAGGAAGATTACTGGAAGCCGGTCTTTTCCGGCTATGAGTTCTCCAAAGATTGGATCAAGGAGAACATGCCGGACGTGGTGTTCCTGGTCTACAACGACCACGCCTCCGCGTTTGACCTGTCCATGGTGCCGACCTTCGCCATCGGCTGCGCGGACGAGTTTCCGCCGGCGGACGAAGGCTGGGGCCCGCGCCCGGTGCCGACCTGCAAGGGCCATCCGGAATTGGCGTCCCATATCGCCCAGTCGGTAATCCTGGATGAGTTCGATCTGACCGTGGTCAACGAAATGCATGTGGATCACGGGCTCACCGTGCCGCTGTCATTGATCTTTGGTCAACCCGAAGAATGGCCGGTGAAGGTGATCCCGTTCCCGGTGAACGTGGTGTTGTATCCACCGCCCACGGGGAAACGCTGCTATGAGATGGGCAAAGCCATCCGCCGGGCGATTGAATCCTTTGACGAGGACATCAATGTCCAAATCTGGGGCACCGGCGGCATGAGCCATCAGCTTCAGGGACCGCGCGCCGGCTTGATCAACAAGGAGTTCGACGCCCGCTTCCTGGATAGGCTGATCGATGATCCGGAAGAGCTCGCCAAGATGCCGCATATTGATTATGTGCGGGATGCCGGCTCCGAGGGGATTGAGCTGGTCATGTGGTTCGTCATGCGTGGCGCGCTGGATGACAACGTGGATACGATCCACCGCTTCTACCACGTGCCGGCGTCCAACACGGCCGTGGGGCATCTGATTTTGGAAAACCGCGCTTAAGAGAGCGCCGAGAAAAGACGAGGGGAGATTAGTCATGAAAGTAGCACTCGCCGGTGGCGGCGCGTTTGGCCAGAAACACCTGGACGGCATCGCCCGGATTGACGGGGTCGAATGCGTCTCAATCTGCGGCCGCCGAATGGAGCAGAGCCAGGAAATCGCCGACAAGTACGGCATCGGCCATGTCACCACGGACCTGGCCGAGTCCATCGCCCAGCCGGGCGTGGACGCGGTGATCCTGTGTACACCGACCCAGATGCACGCCGAACAGGCCATCGCCTGCATGGGTGCCGGCAAGCATGTGGAAGTAGAGATACCCCTGGCCGACAGCTGGGCGGATTCCCAGGCGGTGCTCAAGAAGCAGCAGGAAACCGGCCTGACCTGCATGGTCGGCCATACGCGGCGCTTTAACCCGTCTCACCAGTGGGTGCACAACAAGATCCAGGCGGGTGAGCTGAACATCCAGCAGATGGATATCCAGACCTATTTCTTCCGCCGCAAGAACATCAATGCCGCCGGTGGGCCTCGGTCCTGGACCGATCACTTGCTGTGGCACCATGCCGCGCACTCGGTCGATCTGTTCCGCTATCAGTGCGGCGAGCCCATCGTCGTTGCCCAAGCGGTCCAGGGACCGATGCACCCGGAGCTGGGCATCGCCATGGACATGTCGATCCAGCTGAAGACGGAGTCGGGCAAGATTTGCACCCTGTCGCTGTCATTCAATAACGACGGACCGATTGGCTCTTTCTTCCGCTATATCTGCGACAATGGCACCTACAAGGCTTTGTACGACGATCTGGTGGACGGCAAGGACGAGCCCATCGACGTGTCCAACGTTGACGTCTCCATGGACGGGATCGAGCTGCAGGACCGGGAATTCTTCGCCGCCATCGACGAAGGCCGGGAGCCGAATTCCAGCGTCGCCAATGTTTTGGACTGTTACAAGACGCTCCATGACCTGGAAGTCCAGATGAACGCGCAGGCCTGAGCCTTGCGACATTGTGATTGATAAGGGGCGGTGTTGTGCCGCCCCTTTCTATTTGGGGAGGAAAACATGACCGATAAAAAAGATAGTCTGGAGGCCGGGCGCGCGCGGCGCCGTGAAGTGCTGGGCGACGCCCATGTGGACCGGTCGGAGAAAAACCGGAATGCGTTCAACGAAGATTTCCTGGATATCATGACCAAGTTCGCCTGGGGCGATGTCTGGACTCGGCCCAATTTGGATAAACAAATGCGGAGCCGGCTGACGCTGTCGATCCTGATTGCGCTCAATCGGGTGGACGAGTTCAAGCTCCATGTCAAAGGCGCGATCAACAACGGTCTGACGCCGGACGACATCAAAGAGGTGATCATCCACGCGTCGGTTTATGCGGGTATTCCGGCGGCCGTGTCCGCCTTTAGCTGGGCCAACGAGGTGCTGACAGAGATGGGGGAAATTTAAGGATTTTCCCGTTTCCGCCAGCCGGAAAATTTTTTACCCGGCGTCGACGGGCGGCACACGGGGTGATATGACAAAAACATAAATTAATGAATCTGGGGTGGGTCGGTTATCATGTGGCTTACATTTATTCTGTATGCGCTTCAATGGGTTTTCCGGATCACGGCGTGGCGGTATCCGAAGTTCGCCGAGCGCCTGAAGGAACGGAATTTCACCGTTCAGTTCAAGCTGGTAGACGATTCTATCGGCCGGTGTTTCAAGTTCCAGGATGGGAAGGTGACATCCACCTCCGGCGTAAACCCGGAAGCGGACATGCTGATCTCGTTCAAGAACGAGGCCATCGCCCTCCAATTATTGAAGCCCAAGCTGGATTACCAGGCGCAGATCGACGCCATTAAGAACTTCAACATTATGATGATCGGGCCGGACGACCTGACCGGCTGGTTCACCGAGACGGTGCACATGTCCCGCCGGATGAGCTGGTCCTGGGGCACGGATGTGGGCAACGGCGAAATCCGTTATGCCAACAACACCAACGGCGGGCCGGTCTTTGTCTATGTGAAGGACGGCAAGATCGTCCGCATGACGCCCATCGACTTCGACGATGACGATCCGGGTACCTGGACCATCGAGGCCCGGGGCAAGAAGTTCACCCCGCCCCGCAAGACCACGATTTCACCCCACGGGCTGGCGTCCAAATCCCTGGTTTATTCCAGCAAGCGCAATCTCTATCCGATGAAACGGGTGGACTTCGATCCCAACGGGGAACGTAATCCGCAGAACCGGGGGACCTCCGGCTATGAGCGGATTTCCTGGGAAGAGGCCCTGGACATCGTGGAAGCCGAGATCAAGCGGGTTAACCGCACTTACGGTCCCGGCGCGATCCTGGCGGCGCGCTCGTCCCACCATACCTGGGGCAATGTAGGTTATTACATCAGCGCCTATAACCGCTTCACCAACATCATCGGCGCCTCGCAGACCATGCTGAACCCGGATAGCTGGGAAGGCTGGTACTGGGGCGCCATGCACCATTACGGCCATTCCATGCGCAATGGCGCGGCGGAGATTTACGGCCAGGTGGAAGACTGCCTGCAGGAAGCCGAGCTGATCATTTTCTGGGCCAGCGATCCGGAAGTGACCAACGGCGTCTACGGCTCCTTCGAGGGCACCATCCGCCGGCAATGGGCGCAGGAGCTGGGGATCGAAATGATCCACATTGATCCGTATCTCAATGAGACGGCGGCGTTCCTGGGCGGCAAGTGGATGGCGCCCCGGCCAAGCACCAGCCCGGCCTTGGCGCAGGCGATCACCTATGTCTGGATTACCGAGAACCTCTACGACAAGGAGTATGTGGAGACCCGGACCACCGGCTTCGACAAGTGGAAAGAATATATCCTGGGCGAAGACGA
>JAYQGD010000304.1:0-4128 GCA_038140415.1 Rhodospirillaceae bacterium | reverse complement strand
CACCGCCAACCTCAGCAAGGGCGAGGTCACCTATTTCACCGCCGGCGAAGGCGCGCCCGTCGTGTACCTCCATGGAAGAGGCGGGTTGTTAAAATCCAAGGCCCACGAAATTCTGGCGGAGAAGTTCAAACTGTATCTGCCGATTGCGCCGGGCTTTGACGGCACTGAGTTTCTAGAGGGCGTCGACAGCATGCCGGCGCTGGCGGCGCTGACCGCCGAGTTCATCGACACGGTCGTGGGCGAGCCCTGCGACGTGGTCGGCCATTCCCTGGGCGGCTGGCACGCCTGCTGGGTCGCGGTCAAACATCCGGATAAGGTGGAGCTTTTGGTGATCGCCGCGCCCGCGGGCTTCCGGCCGGGCGGAGCCGGCGCCAGCCCAAGTTCCTATGAAGAGCTGTTAAAGATCATGACGGTCTATCCGGAGAAACAGCCGGATGACGACCGGCCGGCCGAGATGATACGCCACAACCGGGAGAAGGTCCCCCTTCATTATCACAAGGGCGTGCCCTTGGATGAGGATTTGATCGCCCGTCTTGGCGATGTTCAATCGTCGACCCTACTGGTGCACGGCACGGAAGAAACCCTCATACCGCTGGAGACCTGCCGGATATTGAAAGAGAGAATCCCGCGGATTTATCTCAACTATATCTACGACGCGGCCCACAATATCGAAGTGGACCAGCCGGAGCGGTTCGCCGCCCTGGTCGGCGACTTCCTGACGCGGGGCGAGGCCTTCCTGGTCAATCCCGGTAACGAGGCAGCCGCCTGAGCCGGCCAGTTACCGCACTTCGAACAACAGAAAGAATACCGACAGCGTCGCCACGCTCAGCACGGTGGAGGCGAGAATGGCCGTCGACGTGCTATACACATAGACGCCGTAGCGCTGCACCAGAATAAACAGGTTTGCGCCGGTCGGCAGGGCCGCCATCATCACACAAATCGTCATCAATTGCGGCTGATCACGCAACAGACACCAGGCGAACCCGAAAGTCACAATCGGATGAAATAAAAGCTTCAACGCGGTCATTGAGGCAACTTCCGCCCGGCCCTCGCTCAACGGCTTGCCCACCAGGAATAGTCCGATGGAGAACAGCGCGCAGGGTCCTGCCGCCGCCCCGAAGATTGATCCGAAGGTGATCAGTGGCTGGGGCAAGGGCGCGCCGGTCAGCGCCCAGAGAAACCCTAGGATGGGGGCGACCAATATAGGATTTTTCGAAACAGCCCAAAGGACATCCCGGACCATCCGTCCGCTATGGCCCCCTTGCCCCGATCTCTGACCGGTCTCAATAAATATCGTGAGGACGGCAATGTTGAAGGCGGCGTTGATGATGGTGGCGATCACCACCGGCGGCAACGCCCCCTCGCCGAACACGGCCAGCACCAGCGGGATGCCCATATACCCGACATTTCCATAAATGCCGACGGTGCCATGGCTGGCCGCCTCCGCCAGAGATAATCTGAACACGATCCATGCCAGCGCAATGCCGAGACCGAAGGTGACCGCCTGACCGGCAAGATAAGCGCCGATATAGGGACCGTTCAACACGGTGGCGGCGTCAACCTGGGCCATGGCCTCAAACAGCAGGATCGGCAAGGCGAAGTAGTAGACGAAGCCGTTGAGCGCATCACTGCCGCCTTCGCCCACCAGTTTCATCCGGCCGGCAAAGTATCCCGCGCCGAGAATGGCAAACACCGGCAGGACAACATTAATGATCAACGTCATGGCCAGACTATATACATGTTCCCGGCCACAGCCACGATGTTGGCAGGCAAGGCGTGCAAACACCCGCCAAAGGGCATAGGGTGCGCGCGACTGTTTTTGATATCATCTGATCAACGCCTCTTCAAAGTATCCGATGCTTTCCAACCTCACCCCTCGTCGGGCCATCATGGGCGCGGCCTTTACCTCGCTGATCATGGGCGGGTTTATCGTGATCTCCCGCTTCGGGATCCGCGATGTAATTACCCCGGCTGATCTGACCTTCTTTCGCTATCTGTCGGGACTCGTTTTGCTGCCGATTTTCCTCAAACGGCCGGTGGGAAATCTAGGCGGTGTCGGCTGGGCCAAGGGTATTTTTCTCACCATCACGGCGGGCTGGGTATTCAATATGCTTCTGATGTCGGGATTTCACTTTGCGCCAGCGTCTCATGGCGCGGTTTTTGGTCCGGGCACCATGCCCAGCTTCACAGTGCTCCTAAGCTGGCTTATCCTGGGTGACAAGCTTACTACCTGGCGGATCGCCGGACTAGCGGTGATTTTCGTCGGCCTGATCATGCTCGGCGGCGGCGGCTTTTTCGAAAGCGCGCCCGACGCCTGGAAGGGTGATCTACTGTTTGCATCAGCCGCGCTTTGCTGGGCCGGGTTCGCCGTCGGCATGCGCAAGTGGAACATAGATCCGCTGTACGGCATTTCCCTGGTAGCGGTGTTGAGCCTGATCACATTTACGCCGATCTATTTCGGACTATACGAGTCGGCGTTTGGACGAGTGCCATGGCCGAACCTTCTTCTGCAATTGTTCTATCAGTGTATCCTGGTGGGTACGGTCGCGGTCACTCTGTTCACCATCTCCATCCCTGTGATCGGACCGGGCCGAACGGCACTGTTCATGGTGCTGGTCCCGGTATTCGGCACGCTGCTGGCCATCCCGTTCCTGGGCGAGGTTCCCGGCATGTTAGAAATCTCCGGCATCGTCATCGTGATCTGCGGCCTGTTAGCGGCCATGGGCTTGACACCGGCGTACGGCCGCAAAACCGGACACAAGTCGACCCGTGGCTAGAACCGGCATGAGATAGATCGGAAATAACAGCCTCGGGAATAAAAGTAGTAGCGAAACACGCGAGATGAGTTCGCCCCTCATTCCCCCGAAAAGCAAAAATTTATCGGTATTTCGCCGAAAAGTGCTCAATCGCCGTGTATTATTCACTAGGTCATGTACTCATAAATAGGATTCACAATCCTGCCGCCATGTGATTCAAGGTTCCAAACAGTGGTAGCTTGAATATGGGTGGACGCTACGACCTGACGGACTTTGAATGGTCGGTGATCGATCTTCTTCTTCCTAACAAGCCGCGTGGCGTTCCGCGTGTTGACGACCGACGAGTGCTTAACGGCATCTTCTGGGTGTTGCGTTCTGGCGCACCGTGGCGCGACCTCCCGGAGCGCTACGGCCCGTACACGACCTGCTACAACCGCTTCAACCGCTGGCGCAAGGCAGGCGTCTGGGACCGTATCATGGATGCGGTTTCCAATGCATACGACGGTGACATCCAGATGATCGACAGTTCCGTGGTGCGCGTTCATCAGCATGCCGCCAACGTAAAAAAAACGACCAAGTTCACTGTATGGGCCGTAGCCGAGGAGGGCTGACCACCAAGGTCCATGCCCTCACCGATGCGCGTGGCCTGCCAATCAAGCTGGCCCTTACCCCCGGCCAGGCTCACGACGCTAACGGCGCGGCAATGCTATTGACCGATCTCGCCGACGGCAGTGTCGTTCTCGGCGACAAAGCCTACGATGCGGACTGGATCAGGGAGCGGATCGAGTCCCAGGGCGCGGTACCGAACATTCCCAACAAGGCCAACCGCAAGCAGCGCCACTGTTTCTCCAAGGCTCTTTATAAAGAGCGCAATCACGTCGAGCGCTTCTTCAACCGGATCAAACATTTTCGCCGTGTCGCCATGCGGTTCGAGAAGCTCGCCGCCAACTACCTTGCGATGATAAAGCTGGCGTCAATCAGGGTTTGGCTTCGCATCCAAATATCTGGCATGGGTTGCCCCGAACAAGGTCTGCTTTCAAAGCAAGAGCAGTCCAGATAGAATTTTCTGCTGAACAGCCGGGTTTAGCCATCAACAGACGCTTGTCTAGACCGATCTGACGTATGACGCCAAAGAAATATGTGGATTTAAAGGAATAGTCTCCTTTTTTTGGAAGACTCCCATGTTAAGAAAGAGAGCCCCGGATACCAACCTGTTCGGGGCTCTTTTTTTAACCTCTGATAATGGATGGTTAGTTTCATCCGAACCTCATCACTCAGCCGACGTTCAGACCGGATCGAATAACAATACCCGATCAACAACATCCGGATCATCAGTTCAGGGTCAATCGAAGGGCAACCCATATGGCTGTAA
>JAYQGD010000303.1:0-4151 GCA_038140415.1 Rhodospirillaceae bacterium | reverse complement strand
CTTCTGACCAGTCAGCCGATAGGTGGTGTTGATGATCAGCGCGCCCAAGCCGGTCTTCTCCAGGAACGCGCCTAGGATCACGAAGATTACGATGAAGGTCGCGAACACTTCGACGATCAGGCCCAACATGCCCTCGGTCGATAGCATCAGGAATTCCAGCACCCGCGCCGTCCGGTTACCGGGGTGCTCCAGAATACCCGGCAGATTCTGCGCGATGGGCTCAAAGGAGTAAATAAAGAACAGAAAACCCAGTAAGGGAATCAGCGGGCCAACGATGCGCCGGGCGATCTCGAAGCTCACAGCAGCCATCATGGTGCCGAAGATAACAAGCTCGGCGGGCACCCGACCGCCCATGTTGGTTTGCAGCTCGACCAGATTAATGCCCCACCAAGTGACGGAAGCAATCGCCGCAAGCAGATACAGAATATCGCAAATAGAAAGGCCCTCACCCCGGTTACCGCGCCGGGCTTCAAAATAATACAGGGCCGCACCGACAACACCGCCGGTGATACCGATGATCCAAATAGTGTCGGTGATGTAGCGCCGCCAGAAATATTCCTGCCCACTCGCCGCCCAATGGATCAGTACCGAGATGGAGCCGACCAGCATAACCATCGAGATGAGCGAGAAAAACTCATCCAGCCAAACAAAGCCTTCCTTGAGGGATCTCTGCCGGCTTTTGAAGAGCAGGAGCGACATCACACTCACGCCCATAAAGAAGGTGCCCTTGAATATTTCCGATACCGGCGGGCCGAAAACAGCAATATGCAGGAAGAAATACGAGTACGCCACGGCCACGACGGAAAATAATATTTTCGCAAGGCCGGAGAGCTGTCTTGGTTGCGTCATCTCTTCACTGATGAAGCCGATCTTCATTAAGACGCCGACGGTTCCGGTAGCCATGGCAGTGTCCCCGTTTACTAAATGAGCAAAATAATTGTTGAATTTTGGCAAGAATGGAACGCGAGGAGAATATCTCTCCCCGCGTTCAAACTAGTTCTCGTGCCAGGCATTCAAGAGAATGCCGGGCGGATTAGTACCCTTGAACGAGGCCAGCCGGCATTTTGTAGCCGCGGCCCGACCAGTACTTGGCCGCTGCCGGGTGAATCGGAATCTTCACCGTCGTCAGGTTGGAGAAGTCGCCGTTCAGCGTCTTCCAATAACCTGCCGTGGCGGCCAGTTTCTTCAGATTTTCCGGCTTGGCGGCAACCGAAAGCATAGCTTCGATCGCAGCAGCGGAAACTGATTTGTGAGCCAGCCAGTACACGTCATAACCGATGGACTTGGCCGGTTCGGTCATGCCGCGCACGTCCTTCTGCACCGGAATGGTCAGCGGAGAATAGAACGGGTTGGCTTTAACGATGGCTGCTTGTTCGGCATCGGTCAGGCTGACATAGCGAACCGGCTTGGTGATTGACAGCTGGGTCACAGCCGGGATCAGGAATGGCGCACCAGCGGAGCAATACACGTCAATCTGACGGTCGCCCAAGGCTCGCCCGGAGGCGGCGAAACCAAGGTTACGGGCATCAATCTTGTCGAGAAGACCAACGCCTTTAAAGATATTCACGCAGTTCACATTGGAACCGGAACCCTTATTCAGCAGGTTCACGACCTTACCCTTCATATCCGAGAAGGTTTTTATCGGGCTGTCAGCTAGGACAACGATGAGTTGAGCCTGCTTACGGACGTTACCGATGACCCGGAAGTCCTTACTGGCGCCATCCCGCTTGAACAGGCCAATACCGTTCCAGGACTGATAGGCCTGACCGACGTGGCCCCAAGCGGTGTGGAAATCGCCGAGTGAAACCCGGCGCACGTTATCGACTGAACCGTTGGACGGGGAATAGTTGAACTTGAATTTGCCGCTGAGTTCGCTGTTGAGCAATTGCGCACCAGCACTAACGGCAGGGTGCCAGCCGCCGCCAGCGGGGCCGCCACCAATTTTGTAAGATTCCATCGCCTGTGCAGACGTGGCCACAGCCAACGCAGCACCGGCAACCATCAAACCTTTGAAGATTTTCATAGATACCTCCCGGGATTACAAAGTTATACAATTTTCCATGTGGAAAATTATATATATTATTATTGGGAATCTTGGGAAAGAGCAACTTAATATCTTGTGAGTTATGACGTAAAGCACACCGGAAAATTGGGAAAATGACCGAAATTATCAGACACGAGATCACCACGGCGGACGCCTGGATGGGCGCGGAAATCCAGCACCAGACCGACTGGACCTGGCACCTGACAGGCGCGGAGATCGAGGAAATCGACGCGGCGCTGCACACGGCAAAAGCCGCCGGCGCGGAAATTCCCTTGTCCAAGGACCTGTTTCCTCTGCCCAAAGTGCAGAAACGGCTGAACAAAGTAATCGACGAAATTTCAAACGGCCGGGGCTGTGTGATGGTGCGCGGTCTGCCCCGGGACAATTTCTCGGATGAGGACTGCGAGCTCATTTATTGGGGCATCGGCGTCAATCTTGGCACACCCGTCTCCCAGAACAAGCGCGGCCACTTACTGGGTCACGTGACCGACGAAGGTAAAGACCTCAGCGATCCGGACGCCCGCGCCTATCAGACCCGCAATAAGCTGGACTTCCATTGCGACCAACTGCCGGTCGATATCCTGGGCCTAATGTGCCTCCGCGGCGCCAAGATCGGCGGAGCCAGCTATCTCGTTAGCGCGCCCATGGTGCACAATGTGCTGCGCCGGGAACGGTCTGATCTTCTGAAATACCTTTACCAACCCCTGCACATCGATTGGCGAGGCGACCAGCCGCCGGGCGAACAGCCCTGGTATGATGTGCCCATGTTCTCGGCCAAGGACGGCCGGATATCGGCTCGGGTCACCAGCCGGGCGTTTATTGAGTCTGTGGTCCGCTATGGCGACGAGCTGGCAATCAACGAAAAACAACGCGAGGCCGTGGACGTGGTGCAGGAGATCGCCAACCGGCCTGAGATGCGGCTCTCCATGGAATTCCAGGAAGGCGACTTCCAGTTCATCAGCAATCACTCTATCATGCATGCCCGCGAAGCCTACGAAGACTATGACGACCCGGCCTTGAAGCGGCACCTGTTACGCATGTGGATCGGCCTGCCCGACAATTTGCGCCGCCCCCTCTCACCGCTGCTGGATCACCGGTATGACTATGTAAAGATCGGCGGCATCCCGAAACACGCAAACGCCTGAGGCTCCCATGTTCAAATTGCAAAAAATCCAACCCTATGTTGTCAGCATGCCGCTGAAAACGCCGATCAAAATGGCAGGGATCGTGGTCGAAGCGGCGGAAAACTTAATCGTGCGCGCGACGGACTCCGACGGCAATGTCGGCTGGGGGGAGGCTTCGTCCGCACCGACCATGACCGGGGAAACCCCGGAGAGCATGTTGGCGGCAGCGCGTTTTATCGCCCCTCGGATAGAGGGTCTGGAAATCGAAGACTTGTCCCATATTCACCATCAGGTAGATGCCCCCATGTATGGGAACCATGGCGCCAAAGCGGCGATTGAAATCGCGCTGCTGGACATCGCCGGCAAGCGGTCTGGCCAACCGATCTATGAGCTTTTGGGCGGCGCTCAACGGGACGAGGCAAGAATATTGGCCATGATCGCCGGCGGCGACCTGGAGACCGAGAAGACCAACGCCCGGAAACTGGCGGATGCCGGCTTTGACGCGTTCAAAGTGAAGATCGGCATTCTGGGCGCTGATCTGGACCTGGAAAGATCGGCGGCGACGAGAGCCGTCCTTGGCGAGGACGTGCAGATATCCGCCGATGCCAATCAGGGCTATACCCGCGGTGACGCCCTGGATTTTGCCAGAGGCGCACGGCAGGCGGGATTGAACTTTATGGAACAGTTGCTGCCGGGTTCGGATATCGAGGGGATGGCCGCCTGCGCCGAGGAGACCGACGTGCCGCTCGGCGCGGACGAAGGCATTCACAGTCTGAACGATTTGCGCACCCACAAAGATGCAGGCGCCGCCAAAGGCGCGAGCCTGAAACCCATCAAGCTGGGCGGGCTGTTCCCGGTGATCGAGGCGGCCAACTGGATGAACGGCAACGGCATGCATATCAATCTGGCCGGAAAGGTCGCCGAATCCACCATCGCCAGCGCCGCCGTCGCGCATGTTGCTTTGGCTTTGCCGCAGCTGGACT
>JAYQGD010000302.1:0-4155 GCA_038140415.1 Rhodospirillaceae bacterium | reverse complement strand
GCAATAGGCAACTCTCTTCGTTTAATTTCTGATATTTATCTAATAATTGATTGAAATATATATAATAATTACATCCTGGATTGGTCCGTATGCGGGTAGGTACTATCGCTCAATATAACCCGCACGCCGCGCGTGATACGCTCCGCGCAGACTGAACAGCCGCCCCACATTCTCACATCAAAGGAAAGCCATCCCGGCGATGGACGCGTTGGCGCACAAAAGAGTCTCAAACGACAACCACGCCCAGGAGATCCTCCTGGCGCAGGCTCGGTTGCTGTTCAACGCCGCCGGCGCCGGCACGGTCATTCAGGTTGCGGTGATCCTCATCCTGGCTTGGGTTCAGCGGGAAACCACGCCGCTGCAGACGTCCCTGCCCCTCATCCTGACGATCTCGGTCATCTGCTTTTATCGCTTCTGGCTCTCGCGGCGCTATCGCGACCGGGCCGAAACCCCTGAAAACGTAAAATACTGTCTGGACCGGCATACCGCAGCCCTGGCGCTCAGCGGTTTGGTATTTGGCGCGGCCGCCATCGTATATATCCCGGGCGCTAGCCCCGAATTGCAGATATTCACCGCTTTGGTGCTGGGCGGTATGGCGTCAGGGGCCATGGTGTCGTTGCTTCCCTCGGTCAGAACCTATGTCATGTTTGTTCTGCCGGCGGTTGTTCCTGCGATTGTGCTGTTTCTCATGCAGGGGACCGAGCTCGGCTATACCACCGGCGCCTTGGCGACCGTGTTGACCCTGTTTCTGATTGCCGCCGCCCGGCGGCTGAATACAGCGCTGATAGAGCAGACCCGGCTGCGTTTTGAGTATCAGGACCTGTTCGAGGACCTGTCCGATGAAAAGCGCAAAATCGAAAATCTGAACGATCAACTGGCCTCGGAAGTCTACGACCGGCGCAATGCGGAAGAACAATTGCTTTATGCCATCCAGGAGTCGGAAAATGCCGCCAAGGTTAAATCCGACTTCCTGTCCTCCATGAGTCACGAACTCAGAACTCCCCTCAATTCGATCCTGGGCTATGCGCAACTCCTAAACGGATACGTATCGCTGCCGGATCGCGGAAAGCTCGACCAGTACTCGAAGGAAATCATTTCCGCGGGTGAAAATCTCTTAGGCCTCGTCACCCAAATTCTGAACTATGCGGAGATCGAAACCTCCACGGTCGACCCGGAACTGGAACGCATTGAACTGGCCGCCGGGATTAGAGCGTGCCTGACGGCCATGGAATCCCGCGCCTCGGAAGCCGGCATCACCTTGAACTTTGACGCCAATGCAGAGGACAAAACGGCCATTTGGGCGGATGAAAACCGCCTGCATCAGATCATCACGACTTTCCTGTCCAACGGCATCAAGTACAACAAATCCGGCGGGAGCGTTACCGTGCGGATCGAACGACGGGCCAAAAGCCGTATCCGCATCTCAGTTCTGGATACGGGTGACGGTATCCCCAAAGATCGTATGGCGTCTTTGTTCGAACCGTTTAATCGGCTCGGCCGGGAATCCAGCAATGTCTCCGGCACCGGCTTGGGGCTTGCCATTGCCCGCCACCTGGTTAATTCCGTGGGAGGCAAAATCGGCGTCGAAAGTGAAACCGGTTCCGGATCGACCTTCTGGGTGGAGCTTCCCGAAGCCGCGCCGGGTGAGGTCAAGAAAACCATCGCCAAACCCGGAGATATCTTCGCCGGCGGTGCCGAAAAACTGGTCCTCTGTGTCGAAGACAACCGCGCCAATATGCAATTTGCCGAGGAAGTCGTGGGGTTGATCGATGATACCCGCTTTGAAGGCGCGACAACGAGCCAGGACGCCCTGTCCGCCATAGGCCGCCGGATCCCGGACCTGATCATTCTCGATCTGAACCTGGCCGACGTGGACGGTTTAAATTTCTTCAAGACCTTGCGCAGCAGCGAGCAAACGGCCCATGTGCCGGTCATCGCCCTCACCGCGCGCGCTCTGCCCGCAGATGTGCGGCTGGGAAAATCTGTCGGGTTCGATGAATATTTGACCAAGCCGGTGGATGTTTCGACCCTTAAATCGACGATCGAGACCTACCTTCAGAACGACAACTTCGGCTCTCGAGTGAGCCTGCCGGGAAGTTTTGACTAGGCAGATTCTGCCCCAAAACCGCCCTTCTCCTGCCACTTTCAAAAAATATGTTTGGATTCAATGACGTTAGTTTGGCATGCCCGTTGCGTATGTCTTTTTGCGATTTGAGTAACACCCAGGACTCAAAACATGATGAACACCCAGGCCCGTGGGACGTGGTTCCCATTCCGCACCCCTGTGCGCCCTCCTCTTGAGCCGGATCACGCCAAGGTCTTCGATCATTTGCAGTCCCCCGATATCCGCACGGCCCCTCACCGGCTGGTTGCGCCTTTTGGCGCGCGGGAAAGAACGGTGGGCGACCCGGAGGCGCTGTTCGCCAATATCGCAAAGGACAAAAACAACCCTTGCGGGCAAACAGCGCCAGTCGGCGACTGGCTGAACATGGTGGATACGCTGAAACCCTTCGGCGCCAAAGGCCAGGTGGCCGGCGTCAATCGCTACGTCAACCAGATGACGAGCATTCACGAGATTGCCGACTTCGGAAAATCAAAGTCTTGGGCGGCCCCGGTCAGCCATTTTCGCTGCCGGGACGGTTCCGAGGAATATGCCTTCGCAAAATACCTATCTCTGCGTGTTTTGGGCTTTCACGCCGAGATACTCCGCCTGGTCTGGCTGAAACGGAAAGGCGGCGCTGATCACGCCGTCCTGACCGTTCAGCTGGGCGGGCGGGAATTCGTACTCGACAATACCCACGACACCATCCTGCCCACCGACGCTGTGGTT
This sequence comes from Rhodospirillaceae bacterium, assembly GCA_038140415.1. Taxonomy (GTDB): domain Bacteria; phylum Pseudomonadota; class Alphaproteobacteria; order Rhodospirillales; family UBA2165; genus JAYPHU01. The sequence continues at coordinate 1,325 of JAYQGD010000302.1, read as the reverse complement.
TCGGATTTTCAGCCCTATTGCTCCCTGAACGTGTTCCGGTTCTGTGTGCATTGGCCGGAAACCGCTCAAAACGGGGCGAAGCGGGCCTTGCGCATCATGCGGCAACGCCTCAAAAGCAGCCGCCTGGGCCCCGCCGATTAAAGTTTACCCGACCGCCGTATCACCTTCGGCCGCGATCAGCACAAAGGCGATCACGCAGGGCTCTGTCCCATTGTTGACCCAATTGTGAATGGTGCCCCGTTGCACCAGTACGTCGCCGGCCTTGAGATGCACCACCGTATCATCCATCTCCATATCAATCTCGCCCGAGATCACCACGGCATAGTCGATGCTGTCAGTGCGGTGATTGCGCGGCGTTACTCCGGGACCGTATTCCACCAACCGAAACACCGAGCCACCGGGGATCGTGGTCGCAATTTCCCGGTCCGCCAGATCGCCCGGTTCGTCTTCGAAATTGACCGGTAGTTCTTCCGTGGTCCAGATGAGCTGGCGAAACTGTCCCGGCCGCCCTGAAGCTTTGTGCACATCGACATCATCGAACTTGACCACGGCCTTGCCGTTTTCATCGTGTCCGGTGACCACCCGGCGAATACTCTTCGTCATCGTGCCCCTCCCTTTCGGCGAATTTGACATTCCTTGTCATACCATTCGGTGCAAAGCGGACGAAAGCCGGAAATTTCCGCGAATTCCGCCCCATATTAACCCTTTGCGCCGCCCGGCGTGGTAAGCTTGGCTGTTTTTTTTTTCGACTCCGGGAGAGGATCAATTTCGACCGACTTTCCAGAAGCTGACCGGGTGCGCTTTCGCAATCTGCTGGAACTGGCCAATAGTTCCAAGTTCGAGGGTGAGCGGGCCAATGCGCTGGCAGCTGCCACTCGCCTTGCCCGGAAGCACGGCATGACAATCGACGAGGCGGCGAGCTGGCAACCGGAAGTTAAGGAAGACCCGAGCGTCTACGCCCGAACCACGCGCGCACACCGGCCCAACGTTGATCCCCGGGCTTATCAGCACTATGCAGCGGATGCCAAGGCGCAGCAGGATGAAAAGGCCCGCTGGGAAGAAGCCCTGAAAAAAGCCAAGTCTCGCGGACTGGACCGGGAAGAAAACCGGAAAAAGAAGGCCAACGACCGGCCCCGCAGTTTCTCCAAGGCCCGCCGAAACCCGGTGAAACACGCCGAAGTTCTGTTGCGGGAGACCTCTTTGCCCTTCTCGGAAATCGCCGATATCACCGGTTTGGACCTCTATGACGTGGTCGCCATGAAGCTCAAATTGCGGCGAGCAGCATAGTACTCCTTCATTTTTTACTTGTTTGGCAAATCAAACTC
>JAYQGD010000301.1:0-4161 GCA_038140415.1 Rhodospirillaceae bacterium | reverse complement strand
GGCCTATGGCGGCGGTTTGCCGGGCGGCTACGGCGATTATCGCAACATGCCGGCGGCCCGCGTGGTCCCGGTGCCGGACGGCGTCACCGACGAACAGGCCGCCAGTTCCCTGATGAAAGGCATGACCGTCGAATATCTGTTGGAGCGGGTCTATCCTGTGCAATCCGGCCAGTGGGTTTTGTTCTATGCGGCGGCCGGCGGTGTCGGCCTGATCGCCGGGCAGTGGGGTAAGTCCCTGGGGGCGCACATGATCGGCGTCGCCGGTGGACCGGAGAAATGCCAACTGGCCATGGACAACGGCTACGAGGTTTGCGTCGACCGCCACGCCGGCAAGGATTTGGTCGCCAAGGTCAAAGACCTGACGGGCGGCCAAGGCTTGCCGGTGGTCTATGACTCTATCGGTAAGGATACATACGAGACCACGCTGGATTGTTTGGGTTCTCGCGGCATGTTCGTGTCGTTCGGCACAACGTCGGGCCCGGTACCGCCGGTGCAGGCGGCAGACCTGCAAAAGCGGGACTCGCTGTTTTTCACCCGGCCGACCCTAGTGACCTATACCGCCAAGCGGGAAGACCTGTTGATGTCGGCGGCCAAGGTGTTCGCCAAGGTGGCCGATGGTTCCATCACCGTGGAGGTGGGGCAGACCTATAAGCTGGAAGACGTGGTCCAGGCCCATGAAGATTTTGAAGCCGGCAAGACGACGGGCTCGACCCTGATCCTGCCGTAAGAGTTAATCGAGAACAGACGTAGCACTAGTGAGAGGAAGACAACGTGAAACCCTTTGATTTCGTCAAGCCGGGCAATACGGAGGCGGCGGTCGCGGCACTCGCGGCTCACAGCCCCAATGTCCGGATTCTGGCCGGCGGCACCGATTATGTCGTCGAGCTGAAGCATGTGAGCCAATCTCCGGGCACCATCGTCGATGTGTCGTCTCTGGCGGAGCTGAAAGGCATCGAGGAAACGGATGACGGATTGCGCATTGGCGCGGGCGTCTCCCACACCGAGATCATGAACGACCCGCTGATCGCCAAGCACGTGCCGGCGATGATCCATGCGGCGCACACGATCGGCGCGGTGCAGACCCGGAACCTGGGCACCCTCGGCGGCAACCTGATTACCTGCGTGCCGTCCATGGACTCCGGTCCCACCTTGGTGGCGCTGGAAGGCGAGGTCAGCATTCTGGGGTCCAAGGGCACCCGGCGTATTCCGTTGACGGAATTGTTTGTGGGCCCTCGCAAAACCAGCCTGGAGAGAGACGAACTTCTTCTTGAAGTGATTGTCCCGAAGAAGAACCTGGGCAAGCCGACGGACTTTTTGAAGTTCGGTCTACGTAAAGGTCAAGCGCTGGCGCTGGTCAATGCGGCGTCCAGCCTCTGGGTCGACGGCGGCAAGTTCAAGGATGTGCGGATTTCCTTGGGCGCTGTTGCCCCGGTGGTGATCCGCTGTCCCGAGGCCGAAGCTATTCTCGAAGGCCAGGCCGTCGGCGATGAATTAATTAGCCAGGCCGCCGCAAAAGCGGTGACCGAATGTAAACCCATTGATGATTTCCGGGCCTCCAAGGAATACCGGAACGATTTGATTGAAGTCCTGACACGGCGTACCTTACAGGCGTGCGTGGCGCAGGCGAGCCAAGCCTAGGAGGGCAAGACTGTGGATGTAACTGTTACCGTTAACGGCGAAACGAAGACTGCTTCGGTGCCGCCGGAAACCACGCTTCTGAAAATGCTGCGGGAAGATTTGCACCTGACCGGCGCCAAGCTGGGCTGCGACGTAGGCGACTGCGGCGCCTGCACGGTCATCGTCGACGGCATCGCGATCAACGCGTGTCTGATGTTGGCCGGCCAGGCCCAGGGCAAAACCATCCAGACCATCGAAGGGATGGCCAGCCTGGACGGCTATCACCCGCTGCAACGGAACTTCGAGGAATTGGGCGCGCTGCAATGCGGGTTCTGCGGACCGGGAATGATCCTGTCGGCCAAGCAGTTGCTGGACAACAATCCCGATCCGTCCAAGGAAGAAATTCAAGATGCGCTGTCCGGCAATCTCTGCCGGTGCACGGGCTACACCAAAATCGTCGAAGCCGTGATTGATGCGGCGCGCGAAATGCGCGGCGACAAACAGGCTGCTTAAGAAAAGCGGCCGAGGAGAAAGAGAATGGATGACAATGTAAAAGTCCAAGACCGGGAAGCGACCCTGGAGGAGCTGCGGGAGGCCGATGACAATCTGCGTCTGCCCGCCCTGCCGGAACACGTGTCCTACCCGATAGAAACGGCGACGCCCGAAGCGCGGACCCAGACCCCGGCGGTCGGCCAGCGCGCGGCGCGCCCCGATGGCCGTCTGCACGGACTTGGCCAGACCAAGTATATCGACGATCTAAGCTTCCCCGGCATGCTGCACGCCAAGATCAAGCGGGCCGGCATTTCCAAGGCGCGGATCAAAAGCATTGATCTGTCGGAAGCCGAGAAAATGCCGGGCGTCATGGCGACCCTGGTCGGAAAGGAAATCCCGGTGAACTCCTTCGGGCCCAGCTTCCAGGATCAGCCCCTGATCTGTGAAGACATGGTCTATCACGCCGGCGACGCGGTGGCCGCCGTCGCGGCGACGACAGAGCAACTGGCCCTGGACGCTTTGGAAAAGATCAAGATCGAGTACGAGCCGCTGGAGCCCGTCTACGATCCGATCGAAGCCATGAAGGAAGATGCGCCGCAGGTGCATGAAGGCAGCTCCAACATCTATTCGTCCAAGGTGATCAAGAAGGGCGACGTGGATGAGGCCTTCAAGACCGCCTACAGGATCTACGAGAACACCTTCTCCACTCAAATGGTGGAGCACGTGCCGATGGAACCCCATGCGTCGATTGCGGAGTGGGACGGCAACGGCCGGATCACGCTGCATTCCAGCCTGGGGCGGATTACCCTGGGCCGGGCGGATATCGCACGGGTTTTGGAAATGCCGATTAACCGCATTCGCATCATCGCGACGGTGGTCGGCGGCAATTTCGGTGGCAAGAACGAGATCACTACGGAGCCGATCCTGGCGCTGTTGTCCAAAAAGACCGGCCGGCCGGTGAAGGGTGTCTATACCCGGGAAGACGAGTTCATGTCGTCGACGACCCGCCACCCGTTCATCATGGACTACAAGACCGGCGTCGATAAGGACGGCCGGATCGTCGCCCGCAAGGTGCGGCTGGTCTGCGACGGCGGGGCCTATTGTTCCTGGACGGAAACGACGCTGGGCAAGGCCAGCATCCTGTCCGCCGGTCCGTACAATATCGATAACCTCGAGGTGGAAGCCTATGCGGTCTACACCAACAAGACCATGACCGGCGCCATGCGCGGGTTCGGCGCGCCGCAAGTGTGCTTCGCCTACGAATCCCACATGGATGACATTGCCCATGACCTGGGCATTGATCCGCTGGAAATCCGCCGGCGCAACGCCTTCCATGAAGGTTCGTCGAGCCCGACGGGTCAGATGCTGCACAGCGTCGTGGTCAAGGATTCACTGGATATGGCGGCCGAGCGTTTCGGCTGGGAGGACCGTAAATATGAAGCGTAAAGGAAAAGGCATCGGCTGCATGTGGTACCCGATCGGGTTCACCGTGGCCGCCAACCCGTCGGCCGCGACCGTGAAGGTGAATGAGGACGGCACGGCGACTCTTTTAACCGGCACCGTGGAAACGGGACAGGGCTCGCTCACGGTTCTGGGCCAAATCGCGGCCGAGGAACTGGGCATCTCCACTGATGATGTGCATGTGGTCTCGGCCGACACGGACACCACCCCCATGGATACGGGGGCCATCGCCAGCCGGACGACCTATGTCACCGGCAACGCCATCAAACTGGCGGCGGAGCGGGCCAAGGACATCCTGTTCGAGGTGGCCGCGCCGATGATGCGGGTGAAGCCGGAACAGCTCGAAGCCGTTGACCGGAAAATCCAGGTGAAGGGTTTCCCGCAACGATATCTGCCCATCGGGGAAGTGGCGCTGCAGGCGCAGTTTATTCAAGGCCAGGTCCCGATCGGGAGTGCGTCCTACAACCCGCCGACCGTGGAAATGGATCCGGAGACCGGACAGGGCAAACCGTTCAGCACCTATGTGTATGCGACCCAGATTGCCGAGGTTGAAGTGGATGACGAGACCGGCGAGGTCGATGTGATCTACAT
>JAYQGD010000300.1:0-4167 GCA_038140415.1 Rhodospirillaceae bacterium | reverse complement strand
GATTCCTGGCGGTCGTTTTCCCACTTCACCGGCCGGCCCAGCCGGCGGGACGCCCAGATGGCCAGGATGTTTTCCGGATAGGTGTTCTTCATGCCGAAGCTGCCGCCCATATGGCCGGTCAACACCCGGAAATTCTCTTCCTTGTCGTTGAAGATTTGCTCGGCCAGGGTCTTGCGCATGCCGAACACGCCCTGGGTGCCTATATAGACCGTCGTGTGGCCCGTCTTCGGATCAAAGTCGGCAGTCGTGCCCCGAGGCTCCATCGAGCTGACCGCCACCCGGTTCACCACCATCTCGTGGCGCACGACGTGGGCGGCGGCGGCAAAGGCTGCGTCCGTCGCCTCCTTATCGCCGAAGTCTTTTTCAAAAGCGATATTGCCGGGCCGGTCTTCCCACACGGTGACCGTGGAGCCGTCTTTGGACGTCAGCGCGTCGGTCACCGGGTCTAGTACATCGTACTCCACCTCGACCAATTCCGCCGCATCCTTGGCGATCAGCAAACTGTCGGCGACGATGAACACCACCGGGTCGCCCACCACCCGCACTTCGCCGACCGCCAGGCCATAACGCGCCGGGCGATGCACGGCCTCGATGTCCAGACCGGGGATCGGCGGCACCACCAGCGGCATCTTGCCGATCTTGTCGGCCATCAGATCATCGCCGGTCAGCACGGCCGCCACACCGTCCATGGCGGCAGCGGCGGACGTGTCGATGGATTTGATCCTGGCGCGGGCATGGGGCGAACGCAGCACATACCCAAAGGCCATGTTCGGCAGCTTGATATCGCCGTTGTATTGGCCGCGGCCGGTGAGCAGGACGGGATCTTCATCCCGGGTGACGGATTGACCGATGGCGACAATTCCCATGGTGACAGGCTCCTGAATTGGGCAGAATTTGGCGGGTATTGTAGGCCCCCAGCCCCGAACCTCAATCCCTGTCTGACCCGCATGAAAGCCAAACGGCCTTGACCTGTCCGGTGAGGAATGCCCCAATCCGGCCAGAGCCGGGACACCGGCAGTTAAGGAACCATCAGGGGACGATTATGAAGATACTTTTTTTCGACGATTTTAAACTGGGCGTGCTGACCGACGCCGGTGTGGTCGACGTATCGGCCGCGGTGCAGGACATTCCGCACATCCACCCCCAGGACCTGATCTCGGGCCTGATCGAGAACTTTGACAAGTACAAAGGCAAGCTGGAAGAGGCCGCCGCCGCCGGACCGGCGGTGCCGGAAGACAGCGTGCGCATCCGTCCGCCCCTGCCCCGGCCGCTGAACATCGACTGCATGGCGGTGAACTATATGGAGAACGGCACCCGCGACGCCCCGGCGCCGATCAATGCCTTCACTAAATCGCCTCACAGCGTCATCGGACCGGGCGACACGATGATCATGGAAGACATCCCCGCCACCATTTGGGAAGGCGAAGCGGAGCTCGGCCTGGTCATCGGCAAGCGGGCCAAGGATGTCAGCTATGACGACGCTATGGACTATGTGTTCGGCTATGTGAACTTCATCGACGGTTCGGCCCGCGGCCTCGGCCCGGCCACCGCGTTTTTCTATCAGATGAAGAACCGGGATACGTTCGCGCCGATCGGCCCTTACATTGTCACCAAGGATGAAATCGACGATCCGCAAAAGATGCCGATCAAGCTTTGGGTCAACGGCGAGATCAAACAAGACTTCAACACCGATGATATGGCCCACGACATCAAGAAGTGCATCGCCTTCGTCAGCAAGGCCCACACGCTGGAGCCCGGCGATATCCTCGCCACCGGCACCAACCACCGGGGGCTGAACGCCTTCCAGGACGGCGATGTGGTGGAGCTGGAATGCGAAGGGCTTGGGAAGTTGATGATCAATATTCAGGACGACCTGAAACGCACCTGGTCGCGGGAAACCCGGCTGGATCGCCAGGAGCAGGGCTTCGATCCGCCCCACGCGCCCCAGCTCACCGGCAAGTACGCGCCGGAGGAATAGCCTCGAGGAATAAGCACCTCACCGAATTTTGTCTGAAAGTTCGGACCGATTGTGCCACCATACGGAGATTATGGTGGCAGAATCTTTTTCCGGGGTATCCCGACGCGCCTTTCTCACTGGTTTAGCCGGCGCCGGGATCAGCGCGCTCGCCTGGCCACGGGTGGGCTTCAGCGCCACCGCGCCGCTGCTGACCAAGCCCATCCCCAAAACCGGCGAACGGCTGCCGGTGATCGGCATGGGCTCCTGGATCACCATGAACGTAGGCAGCGACACTTACCTCCGCCGCCAGCGCACCCAGGTGGTGAACACCTTCTTCGAGCGGGGCGGCGGCATGATCGACTCATCGCCCATGTGCGGTTCCTCGGAAGAAGTGATCGGCCACACGCTCTCACAATTGGATCAGCCCAAAGGCCTGTTCTCCGCCACCAAGGTCTGGACCCAAACCCGGTTCATGGGGGAACGCCAGATTACCAACTCCTTCGATCTTTGGGGGATCCAAAAATTCGACCTGTTTCAAATCCACAATCTGGTGGACTGGGAAACCCATTTGCAGACGCTCCTGGCGCTGAAAGCCCAGGGCCGCATCCGCTATATCGGCATCACCACGTCTCATGGGCGCAAGCACCGGCACTTCGCCGAGATCATGCGCACCCAGCCTATCGACTTCGTACAATTCACCTATAACGTCCGCGACCGGGAGGCGGAGGATGAGCTGCTGCTCCTGGCCGCCGAACGCAAACTGGCGGTCATCATCAATCGGCCGTTCCAACGCGGCGGGCTGTTCGATGCTTACGGCGGCAAGCCCCTGCCCGCCTGGGCTGCGGAGATCGGGTGCCAAAATTGGGCGCAGTTTTTCCTGAAGTTCGTGGTCTCTCATCCGGCGGTCACCTGCGCCATTCCCGCCACCAGCCGGGTAGATCATATGATCGAAAACATGGGCGCGGGACAGGGCCCGATGCCAGATGCGGCGATGCGGACGCGGATGGCGGATTACGTGGAAAGCCTCTGAATTCTCAATGATTTGGCTGTTGTAAATTCAATAGTGAAGCATATGATATTGGGTAATGAAGGGGCGTGAAGCACGCGCTCATAACCAAAACACACATCAAGTCACCTGGGAGAAATCATCATGCTCAACGCCACCAAAGACCTCGTCATGCCGACCTCGCTGATCGGCTCCCTGCCGCGTCCGGAATGGTTCACCGAACGCCTGGGCAGCCAGTCCTTCCTCGAAGCCATGGTCAACACGGTCTACCGGGAACAGTATCTGGACGCGGTTTCGGTCTATCTGCGGGAGCAGGAAACCGCCGGTCTGGACATCTGCACCGACGGCGATGCGCATTACGACCCGGATGTGGGCGGCCAGAGCTGGACCTCGTACCCTCTGTTCCACATGGACGGATTTGACCGTAAGGACCCGAAGCCGGCCGTCATGAAAACCGGCGGCGTCGCCTTCCCCATGGGTCATATTCTGCACGACTATCTGGAAGCCCGCGTCATGCCGCAAATCATCGGCCCCATCGGCCGGGGTGATCTGCAATATACCGCCATGTGGAAAGCCGCCCAGCGGATGACCAAGCGGCCGGTGAAGTTCGGCACCATCACGCCGGAACTTTTGGGCGCGGCGGTGGACGATCAATACTACACCGACCCGGTGGAACGGATTTACGCCCTGGGCGCGGCCATTAACGAAGAACTGAACGAGCTTGCCGACGCCGGCTGCCCGGTGATTCAGTTGGAAGAGCCGCAAATCCACATGATCCCGGTCCGGGGCAAGGTCTTCGGCAAATTGGATATGGCCGAGCTTGTCGACGTGTTCAACAACACGACGAAAGGCCTCCGCGACAAGACCGAGGTTTGGTGCCACACTTGCTGGGGCAACCCGTCGCAGCAGCGCATGTTCAAGGAGGTTCAGTCTTATGAGCCGTCCCTGGAATATCTCGCCCAGGTGGACGCGGATGTGATCACGTTCGAATCCTGCAGCTCCGGGCACATTGACCTGGAAGCCATCGGTAAGGTGATCACCGACAAGAAGATCGCCATCGGCGTCATCGACCACCACTCCCTGCAGGTGGAACGGCCGGAAGAAATCGCCGACACGATCCGCGAGGCGCTCAAGCACATCCCCGCTGAACGGCTGATCCTGTGCTCCGACTGCGGCATGGGCCGGGAAGGCATGAGCCGCCGGC
>JAYQGD010000299.1:0-4169 GCA_038140415.1 Rhodospirillaceae bacterium | reverse complement strand
GGGCGACCAATTGACGCTCGGCGCGAAGCTCGACCGGCTCGCCGATCAGGCGCTCGAGCTCGACGACCGCGCCCCGGCCCAGTTGCAGGATTTGGCTGATTTTCAGCTCGGCGGTGCCCAGCACGGCAACGATATCAATGCTGACATCCATCAGCGCCATGCCGTCGCCCCTGGTGCCGCCGCCGGATGACGATGACGAGGTGCCGGGGGCCGGGCCCGCCGGGGCATCTTCGCCTAGTGTATCGAGAAAATCGACCATCTTGCGTTTGCCTGAACCACCTAAGTCTTTTTCGTTCTGATCAGCCTAAGCCGATTCGCATCCAAAGTGAATTCGGATTTTCGGGACTGGAAAATATAAGGGGGAAGGGTTAGTTTTTGGTTAAGATCGCCGCTGCCCATCAAAAAGAGAGGATTTCCGCGCCATGCCCACAAGTCAGACCGAAGCCGTTCTCGACCACCATATGGAAAGCTTCAACGCCGGCGATCTCGACGCCGTGATGAGCGACTACGCGGAAGAGTCGGTCATTCACTCCCAATTGGGCTCGGTGAAGGGCCTGGCGCAAATCCGCAAATTCTTCGGCGATTTCCTGGCAAGCCTGCCCGACGGCGCGCTTCAGGACATGGAAATGCTTCACACCAAGGTCGACGGCGATGTGGCGTTTATTGTTTGGAAAATGCCGCCCCGGATGAAAATGGGCTCGGACACGTTCCTGATCCAAAACGGCAAGATCATGGTCCAAACCGTTGTGGCCTATACGGGGAAGTAGCCTACCCCTCTTTTTTCAGCATATACCCCAACCGTTTGCCGCCGAAGATGTGGACATGGAAGTGGGGGACTTCCTGCATGCCGTCGTCGCCGTGGTTGGCCAGGAACCGGTAGCCGGGCTCGGACAAGTTTAACTGCCGGGCCACCGTGCCGACGGCGCGGAAAAAGCCGGTGATTTCCGCGTCCGAGGCATTTTCCGAAAAATCATCCATGGACACATACGGCCCCTTCGGGATCACCAGCACATGGACCGGCGCCTGGGGATTGATATCCTCGAAGGCGAGGGCATGGTCGTCTTCGTAGACCTTGGTGCAGGGGATTTCGCCCCGGAGAATCTTTGCGAAAATATTGTTGTCATCGTAGGCCATGAATTCCGCTCCCTAAGCCTTTGCGCGCCTTAACTATTAGACCTGTTGGCTTTTTCCTCGATCCCGGACGTGCCCTCCCGGCGCGCCAGTTCATCCCAGACCTGATCCGGCGTGATTCCCCGTTCCGCCCACAAAACCAGCAAATGATAAAGTAAATCAGCGCTCTCCGCGGTGATCTTGTCATTATCATCTCCGCCGAGGGTGGCCGTGATGGTCTCGATCGCTTCCTCGCCCACTTTGCGGGAAATCTCGTCCAAGCCCTTGGAAAACAACGACGCCGTATACGAGCTGTCTGCGTCCGCGCCTTTGCGGCTTTCGATCACCGCATAAAGGCGCTCCAGAATATCCTTGTTATCGCTCATGTTCCTGACTTCCGGTCAATCAACGGGGCGGATCGCCACACCGGCGGCCGCCATGTGGGCCTTGGCCTCGGCAATACTATAGGTGCCGAAGTGAAATATGGAAGCGGCAAGCACCGCGCTGGCATGGCCTTCGGTCACGCCGTCCACCAGATGATCCAGATTGCCGACCCCGCCCGATGCGATCACCGGGATGTTGACCGCATCCGCCACCGCGCGGGTCAATTCGTTGTCAAAGCCCACCTTGGTGCCGTCCCGGTCCATGGAGGTCAGGAGGATTTCCCCCGCGCCCAGGCCTTCCATCTTGTGCGCCCAGCCGATGGCCTCAATCCCGGTTTCCTTGCGCCCGCCATGGGTAAATATCTCGAATCGGGCGGGCTCACCCTCGGCCGAGACCTTCTTGGCGTCGATGGCGACCACGATGCACTGGCTGCCGAACTTGGTGGCCGCCTCGCCGACGAACTCCGGATTATGGATGGCGGCAGTATTGATGGAGACCTTGTCCGCGCCGGCCAGCAACAGTTTGCGGATATCGTCCACGGTGCGCACGCCGCCGCCGACGGTCACCGGCATGAAGCATTGCTCCGCCGTCCTTGCCACCACGTCATAGATCGTGTCCCGGTCTTCATGGCTGGCGGTGATGTCCAAAAAGCAGAGCTCGTCCGCGCCGGCGGCGTCATAGAGGGTGGCTTGTTCCACCGGATCGCCGGCGTCCACCAGGTCGACAAAGTTGACCCCTTTGACCACCCGGCCTTTGTCTACATCCAGACAGGGAATGATGCGCGTGGTCAGCATAATGTCCCCCCCATCCCCACAGCGTTGCTGTGGGACTTCCCCCGCACGGGGGGAAGAGAAAAAACTGAGTCAGTCAGCACAACACTTCCCCTCCCCCTTCGACGGGGGAGCGCAGGGTGGGGGTGATGACTGCCCAATGAACTAATTTTAACGACCAAACTCATCAAACCGATCCGTCTTTAAGAAAAGCGGCAGCCTCGCCCGGGTCGATTTGCCCGTCATAGATCGCCCGCCCGGAGATCACGCCCTCGAACAATCCGTCGCCGGCGATTTTCAGCGCCTCGAGATCATCCATGGAGGACACGCCGCCCGACGCGATGACCGGGATGGAAATGGCGCAGGCGAGTTTCAGGGTCGCCTCCACGTTCGGGCCCTTCATCAGTCCGTCCCGGTCGATATCCGTATAGATAATGGCGGCGACGCCCGCGTCTTCGAATTTCTTGGCGAGGTCTTCGGCGGTGATGTCGGCGGTTTCCGCCCAGCCTTCGACGGCGACCTTGCCGCCCCGCGCATCAATGCCGACGGCGATCCGGCCGGGGTGCGCCTTGCACGAGTCCTTCACCAGGTCCGGGTCTTTCAACGCCGCCGTGCCCAGGATCACGCGGCGAACGCCTTTTTCCAGCCACATGTCCACGGTCTCCCGGTTGCGGATGCCGCCGCCGAGCTCGATGGGAATGGAGACAGCGCCCAAGATGCCGTCCACTGCCCGGCCGTTCACCGGCTCGCCCTCGAACGCGCCGTTGAGGTCGACCACATGGATCCAGTCGCAGCCTGCATCCTCGAACGCCCTGGCCTGGGCCGCCGGGTCGTCGCCGAACACCGTGGCCTGATCCATCTCGCCCCGGAGCAGGCGCACGCATTGCCGGTCCTTCAAATCGATGGCCGGAAAGAAAATCATGGCCGCCACTCCAAAAAGCCTCGAATAAACGCCAGGCCCACCCGCTGGCTTTTCTCCGGGTGGAACTGGGTGCCGATCACATTGTCCCGCCCGATCACCGCGGTGATGGCCCCGCCGTACTCCACCGTGGCCAGTACGTGCGCCGGATCGGCCGTGCGGAAACTATAAGAGTGGACGAAGTAGGTATGCGCGCCCGCCGGCAGATCGTCAAAGGCCGGGTGATCGCCGGTGATCTCCAGCGCGTTCCAGCCCATGTGCGGTATCTTGAGACTTTTGTCCGTGGGCGCAATCGCCGCCACCTCGCCGCCGATCCAGCCGAAGCCGGGCGTATCACCGTGTTCCCGGCCCCAGTCGGCCATCAGCTGCATGCCGACGCAAATACCGAGGAACGGCTTGGCTTGATTGATCACCTGATCTTGCAGGGCGTCCATCATGCCCTCGACGGCGGTCAGCCCGTCCTTGCAGTCGGCATAGGCCCCGACGCCGGGCAGCACAATGTGGCTGGCCTTGGCCAGATCGTCCGGTTTGTCGGTGACCGTGACCGTGCCGCCGAAATCAGCCGCCACCCGCTCGAAGGCCTTGGCGGCCGAGTGCAGATTACCGGAACCGTAATCGATGATAGCGACTTCCATATACTTAGCCCCGCTGCGCCACGGCCCGGCCGGTGAAATACCGCTCCACCGCGCCTTCGCCATGGGACGACGCCACGACGGCGCGCTCGCTTAAGCCGCGCCGCGCCAAATTCCGCCGCCGCAGATCATTGGCGAGAAAACCGACCGCCACGGCAATGGCGACCGAGATCACGGTCTGGACCACCGGGTCCGCGCCGATGCGGTGCAGAATGCCGCTGAGGCCCACATTAATAATGATCAGGGCGAGCGCCACCCACCACAGCCGGTGCCACAGCGCCCAGACAATCGAGAAAAAGAACGCGGGCCAGCAAAAGCCTTCCTTCACCGGCACGGCGCCTTCAATCATGGCGC
>JAYQGD010000298.1:0-4197 GCA_038140415.1 Rhodospirillaceae bacterium | reverse complement strand
TAGACGAGGTCATCGGTCAGGAGGTCGAGCCACTCTTCAAACCGGCGGCTGTCCAGCAGTTCCGACTCATCATAAAGAAACTCCTCGACTTCCTGCTTGAGGGTGAAGTAGGCGAGATCGCGAACGAGTTTGGGCGCACTCATGCCGGTTCGTCCCTGATCTGCGTGGGGATCGGCCCGCCTTGGCCGGCGAAGCAGCCCACATCCAAGACCGTGCCGGTGATCGCTTCCGCGTCATCGGACAGAAGATAAGCGACGGCCTTGGCCACGTCTTCCGGCGCAGTGGCACGGCCGGCGGGATTGTGGGTCGCCGTTCGTTCGATGAGGTCCTTATCGCCGCCCCGCCGGCCCAAGCTCATGCCAGAGGGAAACCCGCCGCCGCCCGGCACCACCGTGTTGACCCGAATGCCGTCGGCGAGATGGTCATAAGCCAACGCTGCGCCCAGGGCGAAAACCCCGCCCTTCGACGCGCTGTAGGCAGCCATGTTGGGTTTCCCCCACCCCGAACCGGAACCGATATTGACGATGGCCCCGTCGCCGGCCTCGATCATGATCGGGATCACCTGGCGGCAGCACAGATACATGCCTTTCAGATTGACCGCGACGATCCGGTCCCACAGGTCTTCCGGTGTGTCCAGCACGGTGCCCAACGGGCCGATGGCCGCGTTGTTGACCAGACACGAAATCCCGCCGAACTTGTCCAAGGCATGTTTAACAACTCGGGCGACGTCCTGCGCGTTGGACACATCGGCTTCTAGCAACTCAGCGGTTAGCCCGGCCTTGGCCAGCTCGTCTTTCAGGCCGGGGATAGCGTTCTCCGCCGTGCTCGAGGGCTGGGCCGTCTCCAGACCGAACGCCACCACATCGTGGCCGCGTTTCGCCAGTTCGATGGTAATCGCTCTGCCGATCCCGAAGGTGCCGCCGGTGACGATGGTTGCGCCCATGGATGCTCCTCTAGGCGTGGCGGACCGGATGATCCATGATCCGGTCCCAATCCTGGTTGTTCAGATAGGCGGCCCAGCACTTGTAATACTGCCGGGCGTTTTCTTCCGTCATCTGGGTGCTGACCAGGCCGGGCACCGGATCGTTCAGTTTCGATTTTTGCGCCGACTGTTGATAGTTGAACGGATGGCGCCGCGCGATTACGCCCTGGCTGCCGGCCGTGGCGTAGTTCCAGTTCTCCATATCGTCCTGTTCGGTCATGCCGGCGGGGCCGGAATAGCGCATGTAATAGCGCCGGAGCAGATCTTTGACTTCCTTCGGCGCGTCCTTGTCCACCAGGAAGAACCGCCAAATCTCCGTCGAGCCGGCGCCGTTGGGGTGCCAGACGCAGAGCGCGCGGGGCTGGCGGCCATGGAACGACATGTTGGGGAAGATGGTGCCGACGAACGGCACGATCCGCGCCTTGTCGCCGAGGGTCTTCTGGCGCTCTTCATAGCAGTGCCGGTAATATTCCTCGGCAATGGGGTTGTCCTTGTAGGATTCGATATAGGCGTTATTCTCCGGCTTCAACGCGCTGTGGATACCGTGGCCACCGGGAAAGCTGATCCAGATATGCTGGGCGTCGGCCAGTTCGTTATCGCGCCGGCCCTTCTCGCCTTTGGCGGCGCTGGGACCGATGCCGATCATATCGACCGAGATATGGCTCGGATTATGGTACGAGTCGCCGCAGAAGTTCTCCGCCGGAATTTTCCAGTTACAGGGCGAAATCCATTTGTGGACGCCGCCGAAAACTTCGGTCCCGCCGTCGGATCCGTCGAGGGCGTTCAGCGCCATATCCAGATGATCCTTGGCCCCGCCCAGATAGTCGAAGAAATCGGGGGCGTTCTCGTCCCAGCTTGCCCAGATGCTGCCCTTGTAGTTCACCATCTTGGGCACTTCGATCAGGGACCATTGAGATTTGTCGAGCACATGGGAATAGAGCTCATGCTCGTGGGGCACGCCGACCAGTTTTCCGTCCGGCGCAAAGCTCCAGGCATGAAACGGGCAGGTGAAGGTCTGGGTATTACCCTCGTCATAGAGGCACACTTTCATGCCGCGATGGGTGCAGGTGTTCAGGAAGACATGGATGTTGTTCTTGAAGTCCCGGCACAGGATCACTGACTCTGCGCCCATGCGGGAGGTGAAGTAATCTCCGGGGTTGGGGATTTGGCTTTCATGGCCCACCAGCAGCCAGGCCCTGGTGAACACGGTTTCCAGCTCCTGCTGGTAGATACCGTCGTTCACGAAGATTTCGCGGCTGATCGTGCCGTTTTCAATGTCGACAAAATCATCCCGATAAACCGGCTGATCCATGTCTGAGGCCCTCCCTGCGGCTTCTTTAGTTGTAGCGTCCGCGCCGGGGCTGCGCAAAATCTTCTTTCAAATCGGATACCGGCTTTTAAACTCGGATGAGAACCAAATTAAGACCGGGAGGCCGCCATGGAATTCGGATACTTCACCCTCAGCGACAATCACTATGACAACAATACGCGGGGTTCGAACCAGTTCGTCGCCGATATCACCGCCGAGGCGTTGTATGCTGAGGAATTGGGCATGCATTCCGCCTGGATTGGCGAACACCACTTTAACTCCTTGGGCGTGCTGTCCTGCCCCGATCTGGTGCTGGCGAACATTGCCGGGCAGACCGAACATATCCGGCTGGCGCCGGCGGTGACCGTGCTGCCGATCCATCATCCGATCCGGGTGGCTGAGCAATGGGCGACCTTGGATCTGCTCTCCAATGGCCGGGTGGATTTCGCCACGGGCCGCGGCTATGACCGTCGCGAATATGCGCCGTTCCATGCGGACTTCGAAAATAATCTGGAGGTTTTCGAGGAAGGGTTGGAAGTGGTGCTGCGTCTCTGGACCAGCGACGACCGGATTGATCACAAGGGCAAATACTATGACTTCAAGGATATCCGGATCACGCCGCAGCCTGTGCAGAAGCCGATCCCGACCTATGTCGCCTCATTCTCTCAGCCGTCCATCGAGATGGCCGGGCGGCTGGGTTTGAACCTGATCGTCGCCCCGTTTGCCGCCGCCATGAGCTTCGGCGGGCTGCAGCAAGTGCATGACCGGTTCAAGGAGACGGCCGCCAAATACAATAATAAGAGCGGCCGG
Organism: Rhodospirillaceae bacterium; assembly: GCA_038140415.1. Taxonomy (GTDB): domain Bacteria; phylum Pseudomonadota; class Alphaproteobacteria; order Rhodospirillales; family UBA2165; genus JAYPHU01. The sequence continues at coordinate 1,096 of JAYQGD010000298.1, read as the reverse complement.
ATGATGTGCAGCTACTTCATGCACTTCGCCGACGATGACGCCGGCCAGGCTGCCGCCCGTAATCGCATGATCCGCTACTATAAGGAATGCGTGATCCCGGCGGTGCCCAATGATCCCAAGAACACGCCGCCCAGCTATGCCTATTTCCTGGATATGGTGGACAAGCTCGGCAACGTGAAGCCGGAAGACCTGCGGGAGAATTCGGTTCTTATCGGTACGCCGCAGCACATTATCGACACGCTGAAAAAAGTCGAAGAGGCGGGGGTCGAGGAAGTAATCCTGTACTTTAATGTAGGGCTTAAGGACCACCAGCAGGTGAAGGACGAAATGGCGCGCTTTATGGAAGAAGTGGCGCCGGCCTTCGAGGGCAAGCACATTCAACGCCGCGCGGCCTGATCAGAGCATAGCCTATTTAAAGATAAACCGGCGCTCCATCGGGTTTTCCGGGTTGCGCGCCCATTCCAGAAGGCCCGGTGCATAGTGCCGGGCCTTTTTGTTGCCCAGGATTTCGTGCGCCGCAAACCAGGCCAGGGCGGACATGGTGCCTGTGTCACTGATGAAGATAACTTCTTTTGCCGGGTCGATTTTCATAGCGGTAAAGAGCTGCTGGAGTTCTCCCACCGGGCGGATGCGCCCGCCGCCATCGGTCGTTAGCCAGGCCGCCGGAAAGTGCACCGCACTCGTGATCGTGCCGTAACGGTCAACCTCGTCGATCTTGTTGATGCCCAAAAACTGCCCCCGGGCCCGGACGTCAATGATCTGAGATTTCTATTTGATCGCCTCGCGGACGTCCTCCGCCACGGCAAGGGTGGGGCTGCCGGGATCGGTGGCGTAGGTTGATGGCGGCCGTACCGAAGGCTGGTTAGTGACAGTCACCCCCGGTTCCTCCAGGTAGGCGCGCATGCCGCCATGGAGGATGGAAATTTTTTTATGGCCGGCATACTTGAGGGTCCAATAGACCTGGGCGGCCAGGGCCGGGTGATTATAAATCCGCCCTGCGTGCACCAGAATGACATGGGGCTGGGCGGAGACGCCCAGCTGTCCCATCCGCGCGGCCAGGGCGTTTTGGACGCCGGGCGTGGGCGCGCCCATGGCC
>JAYQGD010000297.1:0-4198 GCA_038140415.1 Rhodospirillaceae bacterium | reverse complement strand
TGTTCCGGGTGGCCAATGAGAAAACCACCTTCGCCGACGCCTTCAAGATGGCGGATGATGTTCTTTACTCCGGCGTCCGCGGCGTGACCGATCTGATGGTGATGCCGGGCCTGATCAACCTCGACTTCGCCGACATCAAGGCGGTGATGAGCGAGATGGGCAAAGCTATGATGGGCACCGGTGAAGCCGAAGGCGAGCGCCGGGCGATCGAAGCCGCCGAGGCCGCCATCGCCAATCCGCTGTTGGACGATACGTCCATGAGCGGCGCGCGCGGCGTCCTGATCAATATCACCGCCGGCTCCGACATTACCCTGTTCGAGGTGGACGAAGCCGCCAACCGTATCCGCGACGAAGTGGCCGATGACGCCAATATCATCTTCGGCTCCACTTTCGAGGAAAGCCTGGAAGGCCGGGTCCGCGTCTCCGTGGTCGCCACCGGCATCGAAAGCGTGGCCGGGGTACAGCCGCGCCCGGTGGTGCGACAAGTGTTGGATGCTACCGAGAAACCGGCGGCTATTCCGGCGCCTGCGCCGAAATTGCCGGAACCGGTTCAGCAGAAGACCGTTGCCGAAGCCGCGCCCACCGTCAAACCGGCTGGTTTGTTTATGCCGGCGACGCCAACGCCCGCACCGGAACCGGTTGCTGAGGCAGAGGATGATCAGCAGGTTGATCTGGAAGAGGCCGTGGCCGAGGCGGTCGCCGCCGAAGAGGTTCAGCCCGCTGCCGCGCCTGAGCCGGTGGAAGCCAAAGCCGACGACGACGTGTTTATCCCGTCCGCGCCGGCCGAAGTTGAGGCCAAAAGCGATCTGGTGAAAACAGCCGATCCGTTTGCTGAGGCCGATATGATCAATGCGGGCAGCAAGCGTGAAGAGGAAAAGCCGGTGAAGAAGTCCGGTTTGAACCTGTTCGAACGGGTGACCGGGATTACCCGGGGCGAGAAGAAGCCGGAGCGGAAAGAGCGCATTCTGCCGCCGCCGGTAACGCCGGCCCCGCCGGAACGCCGGGAAGAGCCGCAGATCGCCGCCGTGGCACCGCCGCCGGAACCGGTTGCCGAACCGGTTGCGAAAATTGAGCCGGAGGCCGAGGTGCAGCCGGTCGAACCCGCCTTGGCGGTCGCCGAAACTGCCCCGGAGGCCGTGGCCGAGACGCCGCCGGCGATGCCTGAACCGGTCGCTGAGGTTGCTGTCACTCCGGCGCCTCAACCGGCACCCGAGCCGGTGGCCGAAACGGCGCCTGAACCGGTCGCCGACTCAACGCCGGAGGTTCCTGAAGAGGCAGATTCCGCACCGCAAAGTCTGTTGGAAGACGATGAACCGGGGTCGCCAATCATGGGGCCGCAGGACGACGAGGATCTCCTTGATATTCCTGCATTTTTACGCCGCCAGGCAAACTAAGCGTTAACCTTTGGCAGCGTAACATTCTGCAACATTTGTTGATTTGAGTGGCTCCAGGATGGTTGCTACACCATCCTGGAAGCCTCAGGTCAAAAGGGGGACATTTCGGGGCCGATCAACGCAAGATAATACCGGTGTGCGCCACAAGGTGATGCCGGATTTTGCGAAAGCTAAGCGCCCCCGTGGAACGTTGTACGAATGAATAATCTTGGGACTCCCATCTTACCAGCCGAAACCTCGGATGCCGCATCTTTGGCCGAGGAACTTAAGCTTTCACCGAACCAGACCACGCTGAACCGCGCCATTGATTGCGCCGGCGTCGCCCTGCATTCGGGTAAGAAGGTTTCCCTGACCCTGAAGCCCGCGCCTGCGAATACCGGCATTGTCTTCCGCCGTACTGATCTTCCCGGCCAGCCCGAAGTGACGGCTTCCTGGGACAATGTGGTCGATACGCGGATGTGCACGACGCTGGGTGACGGCGGCCAGGTCACCATCTCCACCGTGGAGCATCTGATGGCGGCGATTTCCGGCAGCCATGTGGATAATATGATTGTCGAGCTGGACGGCCCGGAAGTGCCGGTCATGGACGGCAGCTCTCAGCCCTTTATTTTCCTGATCGAATGCGCCGGTGTGACCGAACTTAATGCGCCCCGGCGGGTGATTGAAATCCTCAAACCCGTGAAGGTGGCCGAGGATGGCTGGTCGGCGGAACTTTTACCGTCTAACAGTTTCTCCGTCGGCTTCGAGATCGAATTCGACAACAGCGCCGTGGCCCGCCAGGAAATTTCCATCACCCTGGTGAACGGCACCTTCAAGAAGGAAATCGCCCGCGCCCGCACCTTCGGCTTCGCCCATGAGGTGGAGCAGCTCCGCGCTGCCGGCCTCGGCCTCGGCGGATCTTTGGATAATGCGGTGATCGTGGATGGTGATAAAATTCTGAATGACGGCGGTCTGCGCTATGACGACGAGTTTGTCCGTCATAAGGTTTTGGATGCGGTCGGCGACCTCTATCTCGCGGGCGGCGCTATTCGCGGCCATTATCGCGGCGTGCGGGCCGGTCACCGGGTAACCAATCTGCTGCTGCGGAAATTGTTCGCCGATCCATCTGCTTGGCGCTATGTAGAGCTCAGCGGTGACGAGGACGCCGTTGGCCGGGGCTATACGCCGGTGGACGACGACGAGGATGTACCGGTCGCTGCCGTCGGCTAAACATCATCGTGGATCAAGGAATAAGCCGTTCGGGTAAACCGGACGGTTTTTTTGTGCCTTCTTTTGGGCTATAAAGGGCGCATCATCCAGGGATATGATCCGCTATGAGAAAACAACGATTCTTCGCGCATTTCAGGATCGCCGCCGTTGCACTTGTAGCGATGGCTCTGGCCGCCTGTGCCGAAGATGAAACACCCTATGTCGAGCGTCCGGTTGAGCTTCTCTACAATGAAGCCAAGAACAGTCTGGATGCCGGGCAATACAAACTGGCTGCCGAGACCTTCGACGAAGTGGACCGCCAACATCCTTATTCGGTCTGGGCCACCAAAGCGCAGCTTATGTCCGCCTATTCCTATTACCTGGACAACAAATACGTCGACGCGATTATCGGCCTCGACCGGTTTATCCAATTGCACCCGTCAAATCCGTCGGTCGCTTATGCCCATTATCTAAAGGCTCTGTCCTACTACGAGCAGATTTCCGATGTGGGCCGGGATCAAAAGATGACTGAGTTGGCGCTGAAGTTCCTGTCCGAAGTGGTCACCCGATTTCCGACTACACAATATGCACGGGACTCCAAGCTAAAGATTGATCTGACCCGCGATCACCTGGCCGGCAAGGAAATGGAGATTGGCCGGTATTACCATAATCAGGGGCAATTCTTGGCGGCCATCAACCGCTTCAAGGTGGTTGTCGACAAATATCAGACCACGACCCACGTGCCGGAGGCTCTGCACCGTTTGACCGAGGCCTATTTGTCACTAGGCCTGTCCGAGCAGGCGAGCAAGACCGCCGCCATCCTGGGCCATAACTTCCCGGGCAGCGAGTGGTATGTGGACTCTTACGAAATCGTGGAACAAAAACCGGTCCGGCCCCAGGAAGAGAAAAAAGAGGCCCCCTGGTACTGGCCGTTCAACTAGGCCTTAGGAACGCTCGGTCTTGATGGCACCTAACCAGTCATGCTGAGAACCCTCTCCATCCGCAACGTCGTTTTGATCGAACGCCTGGATCTGGAATTCCGGAACGGTCTTGGCGTTCTGACCGGGGAAACCGGTTCGGGTAAATCCATTCTTCTTGATGCGCTGGGGCTTGCCACGGGCGCCCGCGCGGATACTGATCTGATCCGCCAGGGCAGCGATCAATGCGCGGTGACCGCCGAGTTCGAGGTGGCGTTGGACAAAAACTTCACGGCCATTCTGGACGAGGCGGGGATCGAGGACGGCGGTGGCGGGCTGATCCTGCGGCGCGTGGTCAATGCCGATGGCCGGTCCCGGGCTTTTGTTAATGATCAGGCGGTGAGCGTTTCCCTGTTGCGCCAAATCGGCGAAAAGCTGGTGGAAGTACATGGACAGCACGAAACCCATGGGCTTCTCGATCCGTCCACCCATGGCCGGTTCGTCGATGCGTTCGGCGGTCTGAGCGGGCAGATTGCCAAGGTGCGGGAGGCGTTTCAGGCGTGGCGGTCCGCAGGCAAACAGCTTGAGGAAGCCGAGGCTGCCATGGCGGCGGCCAAGCGGGACGAGGAATTTCTGCGCCACGCCGTGGACGAGATGCGCCGCCTCCAGCCGGTTGAGGGCGAAGAGGAACAACTGGCC
>JAYQGD010000296.1:0-4207 GCA_038140415.1 Rhodospirillaceae bacterium | reverse complement strand
GGTCACATACTCCTGCGCCTCGTCGACCCGGTTGCGCTCCTCATAAAGCCGGGCCAGATGGCCGTAGGTCTCGGCCGAGTCCGGCTGCAGGGTCAGGATTTTCTGGTGGGCGGCGATAGCGTCGTCGTCCCGGCCCAGGCCCTGATAGACAATCGCCAGATTGTGCAGGCTGGGCAGCGCGCAGGGCTCGGCGGCGATGGCGCGTTCGAAATAGGTGACCGCCTCCGGATAGCGGCGCATCTGTACATTCACGGTGCCGAGCCGGTGCAGAACCTCCGGGTGGCGCTTCTCCAGCTTCAGCGCCCGCAGGTACTGTTTCTCCGCACCCGCGAGGTCGTTGGCCTGTTGCAATTCCAGGCCCCGGTCCAGATATTTTTCGAATTTACTCTGCATGGCTCATCCAGAGCGGAAGGTACACCGATTCCCCCGCGACACAATAAACGTGTGCGCTGGATTGACGTAAGCGATGTGAGAGAAAATTGGTCGGGGAGAGAGGATTCGAACCTCCGACCCCATCGTCCCGAACGATGTGCGCTACCAGGCTGCGCCACTCCCCGACTCTTAGGAGGCGGCGTTATAGCGCCCCCGCCGTTCCCCGGCAAGAGGCCTGTCACTCCCTAAATCGGATTAGGTTTAATACGCCCGGTGGATGCAGAAATCGACGGCGTCGATCAGTGCCGCTTTTTCCGGGCAGTCATCGAAGATGCCGATGGCGTCCCGGGCGATGGCGCCGTAGTGCTTGGCCCGTTCCACCGCGTCATCGAGCGCGCCGTTCTTGGTCATCAGCTCGATCGCGTGTTCCAGATCACCCTCGTTCTGATCCAGGTCTTCCAGCGTCCGCCGCCAGAAGGCGCGTTCTTCGTCGTCGCCGCGGCGGAACGCCAGGATCACCGGCAGGGTGATCTTGCCGTCGCGGAAATCGTCGCCGACGGCTTTGCCCAGGGTCGCCTGCTTAGCCGAATAATCGAGCGCATCGTCGATCAGTTGGAAGGTAATGCCGAGGTTCATGCCGAAGGTTTCCAGCGCATCCTCTTCCACCTTGGGCCGGTCGGCCACCAGCGCGCCGATGCGGCAGGCGGCGGAGAACAATTGCGCGGTCTTGGAGCGGATGACCTCCAGATACGCAGTCTCCCCGGTTTCGGTGTCGTTGCTGGTGGTGAGCTGCAGCACCTCGCCCTCGGCGATCACCGAGGAGGCTTTGGACAGCACGGCGAGCACGGCCAGGGAGCCGTCCGCCACCATCAATTCGAACGCGCGGCTGAACAGAAAATCGCCGACCAGGACGCTGGCCTGATTGCCCCAAACCGCGTTGGCCGAGGCCAGGCCCCGGCGCAGATCGCTTTCGTCCACCACGTCGTCATGGAGAAGGGTCGCGGTGTGAATGAATTCGACGCAGGCGGCCAGGCCCTTGTGCCGGTCACCCTCGTAGCCGCAGAGCCGGGCCGAGGCCAGGGTCATCATCGGCCGGATGCGCTTGCCGCCGGCGGCCACAATATGGCCGGCCAGTTGCGGGATCAGCGCCACCGGGCTGTCCATCGAACGGACGATAAGCTCGTTGACGTCCTTCAGGTCTTGTTCGGTGAGGGCCGACAGGGCGTCCAGGGATGGTTCCGGTTTCTGGCCACTGTCGAGATTTACGACGACTCCCAAGGGGTGTTCCTTTTCAGGCCTTGCTGCAACGACAGGCTTATTCAACTTGACGCCCGCCGTGTCAACCCGGAGCATAGGTGTCCACCTCCGGGCCGGTCAAGGCTAACTGCCACCGGTGCGGGTGTCTGCGGCAGGGGGCGCACGCGTGAAAGAACTTCTGAAAACCAATGATCCGGTTTTGCTGTCCTGGATGCGCGCCGTGTTGGGCGAGGCCGGGATCGAGCCGTTCGTCCTGGACACCCAGATGAGCATCCTGGAAGGCAGCGCCAACGCCATCCCGCGCCGGGTGATGGTCGACGAAGACGATCACGCCCAGGCCGTCCGCGTGCTGACCGAGGCCCAAACCGAGGTCGAGGGGCTGAGCCTGTTCGATGAGTGAAGACCGGCTGCTGGACGGACGCGTGATGCTGCGCCAGCCCGACGCCGGCTACCGGGCGGCGATTGATCCGGTATTTCTGGCGGCATCTATTTCGGCCAAAGGCGGGGATCTGGTTTTGGACGCCGGCTGCGGCGTGGGCGCCGCGGCCCTGTGTTTGGCGTCGCGGATCGACGGCCTGCAGGTCGCGGGCATCGATTCCCAGGCCGATTTGATCAAGCTTGCGGAAGAGGGGGCGGGATTGAGCAGGCTCTTGGATCGGGCGCGGTTTATCGCTGCTGATATTCTGTCACCGCCGGAGCTCGGTGGGCCGTTCGATCACGTCATGGCCAATCCGCCTTATCTGGCTGCCGGCACGGCCATCCCGCCGCCCGACCCGGCCAAGCGGCAAGCCAATGTGGAAGGGGCGGCGAAGCTGGCGGACTGGGTGGCCTTTTGCCTGAACCAGGTAGAGTCCGGCGGCACGGTGACCTTTATCCACCGCTTCGACCGGCAGGCAGAAGTCATCGCCGCGCTGGAAAAAGGCGCGGGCGACCTCAAGGTCTTTCCCCTGTGGCCGAAACGCGCGGGGGAGGGGGCCAAGCGGGTGATCGTCCAAGGCGTGAAGGGGGCGGCGGCGGGTGTGGATATCCTGGATGGGCTCGTGCTGCACGAAGAAAACGGCGGCTTCACCCCCGCTGCGCAGGCGGTCCTGAGGGCGGCGAAAACGCTCCCCCTCTAGGCGGCGGTTGCACACGGACGCTGCCCGGCCTACCTTTTATCCATGATCAGACGAACCCTTGAAAAATGGCGGGTGCCCGGTTTCCGCAATCCGAAACCGGTGGTCGCCGTGGTGCGCCTCACCGGTGTGATCGGCAGCGCGCGCGGGCCGTTGCGCCAGGGCCTGACCGCCGCCGGCCTGGTGCGCACGCTGGAGCGCGCGTTTGAGCTCTCCAATCTCAAGGCCGTTGCCTTGCAGATCAATTCCCCCGGCGGCAGCCCCGCGCAATCGTCGTTGATCTTCAAGCGGGTGCGCGCCCTGGCGGAGGAAAAAGACGTTCCGGTCTACGCCTTTGCCGAGGATGTGGCGGCATCGGGCGGCTATATGCTGGCCTGTGCGGCGGATGAGATTTACGCCGACGAAAGCTCGGTCGTGGGCTCCATCGGCGTCATTTCCGCCGGCTTCGGCTTTACCGAACTGATGAGCAAAATCGGGGTGGAGCGGCGCATGCACACTGCCGGCGACAGCAAGGGCATGCTCGATCCGTTCCAGGACGAAAAACCGGAAGATGTGGCGCGGCTTAAGGACCTGCAACAAGATGTCTACAAGACCTTCACCGAGCTGGTGACGTCGCGCCGGGCTGACAAGCTGAAAGCACCGGAGGACGAGCTGTTCACCGGCGCGTTCTGGACCGGCCGCCGGGCGCTGGACTTAGGCCTCATCGATGGGCTGGGTGAGATTACGTCCGTGATGCAGGAAAAATTCGGCGACAAGGCCCGGTTCGTGCCTGTCGAGGAACGCAAGGGCTGGCTCAAGCAAAAGATGGGCGTCTGGGCCGCGCCCCAGTTGGATACCCGCGCCTGGGCCGACAATCTGATCGCCGCCGTCGAGGAACGGCTTATTTGGAATAGGTTCGGGTTGTAACTCCTGTTCGTCATCCCCGACTCTCTATTTTCGTCATCCCCGACCTGCGGAGCAGTTGTCGGGGATCTGATGACGGTCTCCGGAGATACCCGAGAATTGGTCCCAATTTGCATTGGGCCCAACTCGGGCATGACGGAGGAAGAGGGCGGACCAGCAGAGAGTTGACGAAAACCCCGCCGCCGGGCACAAACATGGCCATGTTTGGTTTCAGTCCCCTCAAGATCATCGTCCTGTTGGCGATCATCGCCGCCGTCTGGTACGGCTTCAAGGTCTTCGCCCGCGGCAAGCCCGCCAAGAAGGTGGAGAACGACACGCCGGCCGAGAAAGACGAGGGCGCCGTCGATATGGAGGCCTGCGCGGTCTGCGGCGATTACGTGCCGGCGGGCTCAAGCGCTTGCGGCAAGGACGACTGCCCCTACCCGCCGGGCTAAGCCGCGCCCATGACCAACATCCGCCACGTCCATCACACCGCTGTCGCGACCAAGGACATCACTGCGTCCGTGGCGTTTTACCGGGACGTGCTGGGGCTCACGGTGGGCTCGACGCCGGAGGCAAAA
>JAYQGD010000295.1:0-4220 GCA_038140415.1 Rhodospirillaceae bacterium | reverse complement strand
CGTCCGCATCGGTGCTTTCATAAAGCTGGGTGAGGAGGGTGGACTTGCCGGCGCCGTGCGCACGCTGTCGGTCTTTCACAATGTGTACATGGGCCGGCTGCACCGCTATTCGACCTGGTACAACCTGGTCAATTTGATCAAACCGTTGCAGGCGGAAAAGGATCAGATCGTGCCGATCCTGGAACAGCTCGGCATGGAGGAAAAGCTCTTCGCCCCCGTGCAGGAACTCTCCGGCGGGCAACAACAGCGTACCGCCATCGGCCGCGCCATCTTCAAGGACAGCCCGACGTTTTTCGGGGATGAGCCGGTCTCCGCCCTCGACGAACACCAATCCCATATCGTCATGCAGGGCATTGTCGGCAACCACGACACCGTGGTGCTGTCCATGCACGACGTGGCACTGGCCTTGGAATATTCCGACCGGATCATCGGCCTGAAGGACGGTCAAAAAGTCATGGACCAACCGACCGCCGGCATGAAGGCGTCCGACCTTGACGACATCTATCGACAATAGCGCGGCCTATCTGACGCCGACGCCCCGGCCGCTGTTGCGCGCCACCGGCGGGTTCGTCGCCGTCGCCATCATCTTTCTGTACTTCGCCGATATCGAGATCACCACTCTGGATCCCTGGACCGAAGTGGGGAAGATGCTGATGGGCGTGGTCACCCCGGACTTCTTCGGCACCGGGGAAATATGGACAGCCATCGTCAACACCCTTGCCTTCGCCATCTTGGGCGTGGCGCTCGGCAATTTTTGGGGGTTCCTGTTGGCCCTCGTCTTTCATTTCCGCATGGTGAGGCTGCTCTGCGCCTTCATCCGCTCCGTCCACGAACTGTTCTGGGCGCTGATTTTCCTGCAGATGTTCGGGCTCACGGCAGTCACCGGTATTCTGGCGCTCGCCATCCCTTACGCCGGCATCTTCGCCAAGGTCTATGCGGAGATTTTGGAAGAAGCGGACCCCGCGCCGCTCAAGACCCTGCCCCGGGGCACATCGAACTTATCCGCCTTCCTGTTCGCCAAGCTGCCCGACGCCTGGGTCCATTTCCGCACCTACTCCCTCTACCGGTTGGAGTGCGGTCTGCGCTCCAGCGCGGTCTTGGGGTTCGTCGGCCTGCCCACATTGGGCTTTCATTTGGAGACCGTGTTTTCCGAAGGTCTCTATTCCCAGGCGGCGGCGCTGTTGATCCTGTTCTACATCATCATCGCCACCATCCGGAAATGGGTGCACACAAGATTGGTGCCCCTCTATATTCTGATCGCGCTGATCGTCATCCCCTGGGGCCTCTCCGACATCAACATGACCAATCTGGTCCGGTTCCTCACCTCCGACATCCTGCCCCACCCGATTAGGACAACCGAGGTCATCACGATGGATACTTGGGTCGCCACCTGGGCCTGGTTCGCGAAGTTGTGGAACGACCAAGCCGTCCCCGGCATCATTGCCACCGTCGTCCTGACCCAGATCGCCCTGGTCGGCGCCGGCGCGCTGACGCTGCTCTTTTACCCGCTGATCTCCCCCCTGTTCTTCCGGATCTTCGGCCGGACCATCGGTCATGTGTTTCTGGTGATCAACCGTTCCACCCCGGAATATATTCTCGCGCTGATCTTCCTGCTGCTCTGGGGCCCGTCCATGCTGCCCGCGATCTTGGCCTTGGCGTTGCACAATGGCGCCATCATCGGCCACCTGATGGGCCGGCATACGGAGGCGCTGCAGGTCCGGCCCGACCGACCGGCGGGCCTTAATCTCTATGCCTACGAGATCACGCCCCGCATCTATCCCCAGTTCCTAGCGTTCCTCTTCTATCGCTGGGAAGTGATCATGCGGGAGACGGCGATCCTCGGCATTCTCGGCATCGCGACCCTCGGCTTTTATATCGACAGCGCCTTTGCCGATCTGCGCTACGACCGGGCGCTGGTGCTGATCCTGATCACGGCGCTGTTGAATATCGGTATCGACGTAGCGTCGCGCACGATCCGCGCCCGGCTCCGCCTGCAGACCCGGGCTGATGTTGTCTAGCCGACAACTCCCCCAACCAACGCCGCCAACGCTGCCTGCTCGGTCTCCGGCAGGAACAAATCCCGCCGGGCCGCGCATTGCTCTTCGAGCGTCTTGAGGAACGACGGGTCGTTCTCCGCGCGCGACAGCAGTTTCCGCAACGCGCCCTCGTCGCTCACGGGGAAGTAGCCTTTGTATCCCTTCCCCAACAGCCCGACATTCCCGTCGATCTTCGAGGCGATCACCGGCAGGCCGGCGACGATGGCTTCGGAGACCACGTTCGCACCGCCTTCCGCAAGAGAGGAAATCACCATCACATGCGAACGGGAAAATTCTTGGCGCACCCGCCAGCCCGGCACTTCGCCGATCCAGTTGTAGCGGGGATTGCGTTTCATCTCCGCCAAGGCCTGTTTGTCGAAGCCTTTCTCCTCCGCGGCTCCCAAATGCCGGACGCGAATACGAGAGGTCTCGGGCAGCTCGCGCGCCGCCAAAGCCGCGCGGAACGGATCTTTCACCTTACGCAGATGCCCGATCACGCAGACATTAAAATGGCGGGACGGTGGATGCCGCCGCGACGACAAGGGTTTGGCCGATTGATGGATGATGCGCAACTTGCGCCTGAGGTGTTTCGGCACCAGCGGCTTCACCGTTTCGTTCAACCCGACCAGAGCATCCGCCAGCTCCATGGACCGAAGCGTAGCCTGGGGATGGGTGTGAATGAACTGATTAATATCCGTGCCGGCCAAGCATAGGATCAACGGCCGGGCGGGATAAGACTGTTTGAATCGAACAATCGCCTCGGCGGAGCGCCAGGCATGGATGGCGATCATCAGATCAGCGGCCCGGCCGTCATAGGTGCTCCGAGTGGTTACGCGGTGGCCCAAACTGCCCAACAGCCTGGCCCAGCGGGCGGCCGTGGTCCCGTTTCCCGACTTGGCCCCCTTGTCAGCAGGCGTAATTTGAATAATGTGCAACAAGTTGATCCCGAAATTTTGGTCGCGCCGGCCCCAAATGAACCAAGGATAGTCTACATGACCGCCATCGTCTCTTCCAAACACCTGATGGATATTATGGAGGACGCCCAGGCCCGCACCAATGAATTGCTGAGCGGGCTGGACAGCGAGCAGTTGATGGGCCCGCGCCTGCCCATCGTCAATCCGCTGATCTGGGAGATCGGCCACGTCGCCTGGTTCTCGGAGCAGTTCATCCTGCGCAAGCTCCACGGCTATGAGCCGACCCTGGAAAACGGCGATGCGCTCTATGACTCCATCGACATCGAACACAGCGTGCGCTGGGACCTGCCCCTGCTGCAACTCAACGAATGCCTGAGCTACATCGAAGAGATCAAAGGTAAGCTGTTCGACCGGCTGCCCGACGGCGACGCGACGGAGGCCGACAGCTTCATCTATCAGTTCGCCACCTTCCATCAAGATATGCATAACGAGGCGTACTCCTACACCCGCCAGACGCTGGGATATCCCAAACCGGATTTCGCCGCCGCCAAGGACCTGTCGTTGGACAAGGATGATTTCGGCCCCCATCCCGGCGACGTTGAGATACCCGGCGGGACATTCATGCTGGGCTCGCGGCGGGAAGACCCGTTCTCCTTCGACAATGAGAAATGGGCCCACGAGGTCTCTGTGCATCCGTTCCAAATCGCCAAGGCCCCGGTCACTAATGAGGAGTTCCTGGCCTTTGTCGAGGATGACAGCTACGCGCGGCGCGATCTCTGGCCCGATATCGGGTGGAGCTGGCGGCTGCAGGAAGGCGCGGAGCACCCCGTCTATTGGATCAAGGACGCGCCCGGAAAGTGGAAAATGCGCCGCTTTGATCAGATCATCGACCTGCCGCCGCACGAGCCGGTAATCCACATCAATTGGTTCGAAGCCATGGCCTACTGCGAATGGGCCGGTCGCCGTCTGCCAACCGAGATCGAATGGGAAGTGGCCGCCGCCTCCGAACCAGATGGCGGCGGCTTCAGCCAAACCAAGCGCCGTTATCCCTGGGGCAATGATCCGGAAACCATCGGCCGCGCCAATCTGGACGGCCGCGGTCTGGGCTGCGTCGATGTGGCCGCCTTTGCCGCCGGCGACAGCGCCTGGGGCTGCCGCCAGATGATGGGCAATGTGTGGGAATGGACCAACAGTATGTTTGCCCCCTACCCTGGTTTCGTCGCCGACGCTTACCGGGAATATTCAGAGCCGGTGTTCTACACACGCAAGG
>JAYQGD010000294.1:0-4231 GCA_038140415.1 Rhodospirillaceae bacterium | reverse complement strand
GCCTATGAAACCTGAGATAGATCAAGTGAGAGTTTCCCCCATATTTGACACGTCGCGATTTCGGGTAAACTCGAATCATCTGTTGGCATTTACAGCACAAATCGATGAGCGACATGGACCCGGAGATCGACATCACCCCGTCCCCCTTGGATGAAAAAACCCATCGGGAATTGGGCCACATCTATGACGATTCCACCCGCACCACGCTATTCACCAAAGGCATTCAGTGGCGGACCGTGGGCTCGACCCTGATCATCTTCGTGGTCATGATCGGGCTGGCCAAGTATGTCTCTCAAGCGGAAGACTTCATCCGGATTTTAAAGATCGCGATTATCCTGACGACGATGGGCGCGATTTTCATGCTGGTCATCTTCCAGTTCTGGCAGCACGCGGAAGGCCAAAAAATTCGCGCGGTCGAGAAAAATTATTCCAGCCTGTTCCGGGAAATCCGGAAGAAGAAATCCCGGCTGGAAGCCAACATCCACCGCTATATCCTGCTGACCTTCATGATTTTGGTCCTACTGGCCGGCGCCTTTGTCGCCATCAGCGCCATCGACAAGATCAGCTAGACGCTCACCTCGTCAGATGCCGGGCGGTAATCACTACGATCCCGACCACGGTCACCCCGACAATGAACAGCGGCGGCGACCAGCGCCAGCCGATGATATGACTGGGCACGCCGGTGACCCGCGCCATAAACAGCGTGGTGCCGGAGAAGGGCGAGATCATGGTGCACATGCCCCAGCAGCCCAAGTAGGTCAGCCCGACAATCCAATCGGTCAGGCCTAAGGCTTCCGGCGGGAAGATCGCGCTCAGCGAAATCACCAGGATGACCGGATGCAGGCCCGCCAGGCTGGTCACCGTGAAGGTGAGGATCAACAGGATCAGCTTGGCGTCGGCCCAGGGCACTAATGCGTTCAACCCGGCGCTCAAATCTGCCGAGGGCAGGATATGAGAAATGCCGACACCGAACATGGTGGCCGCGCCGAACATCATGGTTTCGTTGCGCATACTCGGCAGCCCGGTGACCACGCCTTTGGCGAGCCCGCTTAAAGAGACACCCGCCAGCTTCAACCGGTCGGCTTGCATCTTGTACCAGAGAAGCGCGAACGGCGGCGCGACAATACCCAACGTGATCGGGATGGAGACCAGCAGCATCTCCGCCGGCGTCACCACGAGGATGATCAGCGCCAGCAGGATCACAGAGGCCAGGGCCGTGGCGCGGCCGTCAAACGCAGGCGGTCCGTCCACCACCCGGCGGCGGCCCCGGCGCAGGAACAGCCGGTCGAAAATCCAGGCGGCGAGGATCACCAGCACGGCCATCAGAAAACCTGTCGGCGCCAGCTCGCCCCAGCTCAGGCTCGGCAGCGCCACCAGCACGACGACCATGCCGATGTAAAAGGGCGACCAGCAGGACGCACTGGTAAAGCCCTGCATCAACGCCACCGATAGCCGGCGCTTTTGCACCGGGTCCTCTTGTTTCTCCAGCACCGTGGTCAGCAGGCTCAGCCCCGCCAGGTTGAGGACCGTGCCTAAAAAGTGCGCGCCGAACGCCAGATAGAGGAAGCGTTTGCCCGGCGTCTGCTCGACGATATAGGTGCGGACCGACTGCAGAGACGGGCTCCGCTCCACCGGGTATTTCAGCCAGGAAATGGCGAAAAACAGCAACAGGAAGAGGCTGGCCCGGGCCGTGCCGTCGATGACGATCGCCCGCCATTCCCCGGAAACGGCAGCGCTGATCAACGCGATGCCGATCATCACCGGCCCGGCTATCTTTTGCCCCCGCGGCAGATCGACGAACTGCAGAATGAGAAACAGGATGATCAGCCCCGTCAGCACCGGGCGCAGATCGGCCCCTGAAACAAAGGCGTTGATGACGGTCAGCACCGCAATCGCCACGTAAATCCACGCGGAGACGGTATTACGCATGTCTGTCACGTCTTTTGATTACGGAAAAATGTGTCTCGAGACGGATCATTTCGATGGGGCCGGGATTGCAGAGCCGCGCATTGTCATGTTTGATCTCGGGAAGATCAAACCAATTGACCTTTGTACAGGGGAACCACTGCCATGATTGATCCGCGCACGGAATTTGACCAGCTCGTCGCCGCCAACCGCATTCTCGCCCGAGAGGACGTCGTCGACTCCTTCGGCCATGTGAGCCTGCGGCATCCGGACGACCCCCATCACTATGTGATGTCCCGGTCCCGCGCGCCGGAGCTGGTCGAGTTCGACGACTTCATGGAGTTCGAACTGGACGGCGAGGTGATCAACGACGATGGCCGCACCCCCTATGGGGAGCGCATGATCCACGGCGCCATCTTCGAGGCCCGGCCCGAGATCACCGCGGTCATTCATAACCACGCGCTGGAGGTGCTGCCCTTCACCATCACGGATAACACCTTAAAGCCGGTGGTCCACACCGGCTCGGTTATCGGCGAGACCATTCCACTCTGGGATATCCGGGACAAGTTCGGCGAGAACACGGACATGCTGGTCCGCTCCATGGAACAGGGCCGCGACCTCTGCGCCACCATGGACGGCAATCAGTGCGCTCTAATGCGGGGCCACGGGGCCGTGGTCGCTGGGCGCACGCTCAAAGAAGCAGTGATCACCGCCATCTATCTGCAGATCAACGCCAAGATTCAGACCATCGCCATGGGCATGGGCACGCCGAAACCGCTTTCCAAAGGCGAGATCGACGGCTGCGCCGCGGTGCAGTTTTCGCCCTTGGGTGCTGACCGGATGTGGGAGCATTTCTGCATCCGCGCCGGCGTGGAGCCCTGCTAAGACATAGGCGCTAGCCTCTGAGGCGCGACCGCAATTCCTGATCGGCGGCGTGATAAATCTCTTCCGGTGATTGACCGGCGTTGATCGCGGCGAGGCCCCAGGCTACGTCCGCGTGATAGCCTTCTCCGTCCAGCCGGACCGACGCGCCGGCCAGGGCGGCGGAGAGCAGCTTGGCTGTCTCTTCAATCTCCGCCCGATCAGACACGTTGTAGAGCACGCCAAAAGTTGCCGCGCCCAAATAGCCGATGGGCCCGGCCTCGGCGACATCCGTCACCAGCTTTTCGGCGACAGCGATCAACAGTCCGTCATGCACGGCAACCCCGTGAGTGATGCGCAGACTTTCCATATCCCGAAGGCCCAATAGCAACAGCGTGCTGGGATCGCCGGTCTGTTCCACATGGGTGACGGCCTGACGGAGCGATCGGAAGAACGCCCGCCGGCTCGCCACCGGCAGGAACGAATCCTCATCCGCCGCTGCCAGCAAATGCCCTTCCCGCTGGCGGGCCACGTCCAGGTCCCAGCGCAACGCATCCATCTCATGGAACAGCAGGGTCATCGCTTCTTCGACCTTTGGCGTGTACTCAGATCTCGGCACGCCCAGCACAAACGTGGCGTCCTTGATTTGCTCTTCGGTTCTTGGGCTTGGTTTGGCCTGCTCCCGGCTGGTTTGGGCGTAGCCGCCCTGGTGATCGGCGGCGCGCCGGTCGGTAATACTGCGATATCGATGTACGCCGCCGACGTCGGCCATGGGGGATCGTCCGTTGTTCGGGGTTCGCTAGGCTAGCATGGGCAGATTAACAGCGCCAAATGACGTTTGAGAATCGGGTAAAGCCCTGACCCGATCAGATGCTGCCGGAACGGCCTTCCCAGTATTCTTCCCGAATCGCGTTCTTTTGGATTTTGCCGACGGCTGTTTTCGGCAAGCCCTCGACGAACTTGATCATCCGGGGCCGCTTATGCCGGGCCATCCGGTCGGCACAGAACGCAATCAGCTCTTCTTCGGTGGCTTGTTGCCCCGCCGCCAGCACCACATGGGCCGCCGGCAGTTCACCCCAATGATCGTCGGGAATGCCGAAGACGGCGCATTCGTTGACCGCGTCATGCTGATAGAGAACGCCTTCGATCTCCGTCGGATAGACGTTTTCCCCGCCGGAGATGATCATGTCCTTGGACCGGTCCACCAGGAACAGGAACCCTTCCTCGTCCAGGTAGCCCACGTCGCCGGTTTTGATCCAGCCGGCGGCGGTAAACGCCGCCTCGGTCTCTTCCGGCTGTTTGTAGTAGTGCATCATCACGTTCGTGCCCCGGGACGCCACCTCGCCGATCTCACCGGCCGGCAGCGGCCGATCATCCGCCCCCAGGATCGTCAGATCCAGGTCCGAGTAAGCCTTGCCGACGCTTTCCGGCTTTTCCAGGTTTGCCGCCACCGGGCGGACGGTCA